>NZ_JALRGW010000022.1:0-47829 GCF_023253315.1 Aestuarium sp. | reverse complement strand
CACTGCGCGGATGTTGCGCGGATTGGCGGAACGACTATGCGACTGACGGCAGAGTGGTTAACGCACCCCGCGTCGCAAGCTGTCTGCAAGGCGCTGATGGACGGCGGGTTTCAGGCCTATTTTGTCGGTGGGTGCGTGCGGAATGCTCTGCTTGGGCAACCCGTGTCGGATTTGGATATTTCGACCGATGCGCGGCCAGAACAGACTCTAAAGCAGGCAAAACAGGCTGGTTTGAAGGCGATTCCGACGGGCATTGATCACGGCACAATCACCGTAGTCGCTGACGGTATCCCGTTTGAGATTACCACCTTCCGCAGGGATGTGGACACCGACGGCCGTCACGCGGTCGTCGATTTTGCCGACACGATGGATGAGGACGCCCGCCGCCGTGATTTCACGATGAATGCTCTTTATGCCGCGCCGAATGGCGAGGTATTTGACCCCGTGAATGGTCTGCCTGACCTCCGCGCTGGGCATCTTCGCTTCATCGGTAATGCGGATCAGCGTATTCGCGAAGACTACTTACGGATCCTTCGATTCTTCCGTTTTTCGGCTTGGTATGGCGATCCTGCGCTGGGCATCGATGCGGACGGGTTGGCCGCCTGTGCTGAACACCTCGATGGTTTGGCCCAATTGTCGGCGGAGCGTGTTGGTTCTGAAATGCGTAAATTACTGTCTGCTGCTGACCCTGCGCCTGCGATGGCAGCAATGGCGGCGAGCGGAGTTCTTTATGCGGTCCTCCCCGGTGCGCAGGCCCAAAGCCTTGCGATCCTTGTGCATTTAGAGGGCGACCGTAGTCCTGATCCGATCCGCCGATTGGCAGTCATTGGGGGCGAGGATGTTCCTGAACGGTTGCGGTTGTCGAACACGGACAAGCGGCGGCTTGAGGCTATTCAGGCTGGCATCAGTATGGATTTGGGCGAACTAGGGTATCGGTACAAAGATACTGCCGAAGACAGCTACCTCGTGCGGCAGGCATCAATGGGACAACCAATTGATCCCGACGAACTGGCGATCGTGCATCATGCGATCCATCAATCGTTTCCCGTCAAGGCGGCTGATCTGATGCCAGCTTTTACGGGGGCTGCATTGGGCGAACGGCTCCGCAAACTCGAAGCGGATTGGATTGCCTCTGGATTTACGTTGTCGCGAGATGCTCTGATCTCTAGCGCTGGATGAATTGCCCCGCTAAGGAAGCGCCATGAAAATTCAAAGCCTCACACACACTGGTTTAGGTCGCGCCGAAGATGGCACGATGGTTCCGCGCACGCTTCCCTCGGAAGAGGTTGAAGTGACAGATGACGGCGTTCGCATCGTCTCACCTTCGGCTGATCGCGTTAGTCCGCCGTGCCGCCATTATAAATCCTGCGGCGGCTGCGCGATGCAGCATGCGTCTGAAGCCTTTGTTGCGGCTTGGAAGGCATCGACTGTTGAGCGTGCCCTGTCTGCGCAAGGGATTGAAGCGACTATCGCAGGAACAATCACAAGCCCGATCAAATCCCGTCGCCGTGCAAAACTGGCTGGTCGTCGCACGAAAAAGGGAACTCTGGTCGGGTTCCACGCGCGCGCCTCTGACACGCTGGTAGAAGTGCCCGATTGTCAGCTTTTGGCGCCAGAACTGATCGCAACACTTCCCGCGCTCAATGCACTAACCGCCCTCGCGGCGAGCCGTAAGGCTGAAGTCGCGATGACTGTCAGCCTGAGTGTCGATGGTCCCGATGTCCATATTCAGACTGAAAAAGAACTCACGACCGATCTGCGGGTCGATCTGGCGCAGTGGGCGAACGAATACGGGATCGCCCGTTTGGTTTGGGTTGATGAACCCGTTGTGACCATCCACCCGCCGCGTCAGGATTTCGGTGGATCACTCGTCGTGCCACCGCCTGGGGCGTTTCTTCAGGCGACAAAGCATGGTGAGAAAGCCCTGCAAGATGCGGTGAGCGCAATTGTTGGAGACGCGGATAAAGTCGCGGACCTCTTTGCGGGGTCGGGGACGTTTACCCTGCCTTTGGCGCGGAAGGCCTCGGTTCATGCGGTTGAGGGCGTCCGAGAGATGATGGACGCATTGGACCGTGGTTGGCGCAGCACTGGCGGGTTGCACCGCGTTTCGGTCGAGACTCGTGACCTGTTCCGCCGTCCACTTTTGCCCGACGAACTGAATGAATTCGACGCTATCGTGATCGACCCGCCGCGTGCGGGTGCAGAGGCTCAAGTTGCTGAAATTGCTGCGTCCAAAGTTGCTACTGTGGCAATGGTGTCGTGCAATCCAGTGACCTTTGCTCGTGATGCGAAGACATTGATTGATGCGGGCTTTACGCTTGGTCCAGTGACGGTTGTCGATCAGTTCCGCTGGTCACACCACACCGAGGTCGTTGCTGCATTTACGCGCAATTGATGTCAATTTGGGTAGCTAGGCGGCGGATTCAAATTGGTGTAAACGGTGCGCAATAAAAAGCGAAAATCGCATCGAGGCAGTACCCAATGTTCACACGGATTTTATTGATCCTAACCATCGCGCTTGGCCTATCGTCATGCGGGCGAACGTCGAAATTTGTGTCCTATGACGGACCAGAGGTGACGTCGATCGTCGTGAACAAAGGCGCTCGTCGCATGTATCTCATGCACGATAACGATGTGATGCGGAGCTACGACATCCGTATGGGCTTTGCCCCCGAAGGTCATAAACAGTTCGAAGGTGACGGTAAGACGCCCGAAGGAACCTATGTGATCAACCGTCGGAACCCGAATTCGGCTTATCACCTGTCGCTCGGCATCTCATATCCGAATGCTCAGGACAGAGCCTATGCCGCCTCGCAAGGCCGCGCCCCCGGTGGTGAAATCTTTATCCACGGGACACCATCTATCGCGGATAGCAGCATTGATTGGACGGCGGGCTGTATTGCTGTCTCGAACGCTGAGATCGAAGAGATTTACGCGATGGTCCCGAACGGAACGCCGATCTTTATCTACCCTTAAAGGGGCTTGCCCGTCACAAAGGTCCACCAGATTTTGCCGTTGGATTCTTGGAACCATGCAAAGCCCATTTCGCGGGCGTTGGGGTCAAGGATCACATCGCGCGTGTCTGCCTGTTCAAGCCACGCAGCCAAGGTCTGCATCTCTGTCTCGAAGGTTTCAGAGATGTTTTCACCCAGAATCTGGCCCGAATAGCCAACGCGACGACCGCGGTCGAGCGGCGAGGAGCCGTCTGATCCAAAGTGCCACGGACGGTTCTGAAGGGACATGTCACGCGAATGGGTCGCGGCAGCCGCGTTCAATTGCGCGTTCAGCGTAAGTGGTGTCAGGCCACGTGCCTGACGAAGAACGTTCACACCGTCGAGCATCCGATATTCGATCGCGGCTTCGTCGCTTGGTTCGATGACATAGATAGACGGCAGAGGGAGCCCATCTGGACCGAGGCGCGGCCCGTTACCCAACGTGCAGCCCGCAAGACCCAAAGCCGCGAACCCGAACATAACGTGACGACGATTCATGATGAACTCCTGTTAGACGCGAAACTCATATCCGTTGATTCGTGGCAATTCAAACCCAGTTGCGCAAGGTTTGGCCGATCTCCGCTATGTGTGAATTGAATGAAACAGCACAAAAGCGTATTTCATCATCAAACAACCGTGGCCCTTACCACGCCGGAGCATACAGACATGACCGACCCGAAATTTAGCCGCCGTGCATTTGTGGCCGCTGCCGCCGCAACCATCGGCACCCGTAGCGTCGCGCAGACCGAAGGTTCGACAGAAATCGAAAGCGATATCTCGCATTCGGTTCAACGGAACATCTCGAGCTTCCGATCCTTGGATTGGCGCCCGTATTTCGACACCCTTCGCAACGGCGCGATATTGGTCGATACGCAGAGCCGTGCACTTCACTTCTGGTCCGAGGATCAGTCTGTTTACAAGCTCTTCCCGACCTCTGTGCCGTTGACGGCCGACCTTACCCGCTTGGGTAAAACAGAGATTGTGCGTCGCGTTATTGGGCCTGAATGGCGTCCTACACCGTCGATGCTAGAGCGGAACCCCGAATGGCCAGACTACATTGGGCCGGGGCCAGATAACCCACTTGGGACCCACGCCCTCTATCTGTCGTGGCAGTATTACCGAATCCACGGCACCCATGACACGCGCAAAATCGGTCGTCGGTCGTCGAACGGGTGTATCGGCCTGTACAATGAACACATCGCGGAGCTTTATGGATTGACCAAAGTAGGCACTCAGGTGTTGCTGATTTAACCACAATCACAAAATCTTTTGTGGCGAAAATAAGAAAACCTCTTGGCAGAACGCCTGATTATCTAGTTTACACTCGTACACGAGGTAAGTCTTGACTGTCGCGGACCGTCCTCAACACTTAGGTTCCTGCGACAAGAAAATTGGAGAATTGTTATGAAAAAAATCGCTCTCGCCGCTGCTTTCACCGGTTTCGCTTCTGCTGCTTTCGCAGGTGGCATGGCTCCGGTTGTAACTGTTGAGCCAGTAGTTGTTGAAGAAGCAGCGACTTCGTCGTCCGCTTCGGGCCTGATCATTCCGCTGATCCTGGTTGCTCTGATCGCTGCTGCAGCTTCGAACTAATTCGAAGTCTCAGTGACAAAATTGGGCCGGTTGCGATGCAACCGGCCCTTTTCTTTTACCCAATCCAGCCTTTGAGGTTCTGGATGATGACGCCAGTCAGCGCTTCGATATGCGCTGGGTCATCGTTGAGGCATGGAATGTAGCTGAAATGCTCGCCCCCCGCCTCTTCAAAGCTCTCTTTGATCTCTTCGTTGATTTCTTCCAGCGTCTCGATGCAATCGGCGCTGAAGGCAGGTGCGATCACTGCAATGTGTTTGTGACCTTGTTCGGCAAGGCGCGCGACCTCTTCGACGGTGTAGGGCTGAAGCCATTCTTCGGGGCCAAATTTCGACTGGAAGGTCGTTTTGATCTGCGTGTCATCCCAACCAAGCCGTTCTTTCAAGAGGCGCGTGGTTTTGGCGCAATGGCAGTGATAGGGGTCGCCCGCTTCGGTCAAGTATCGTTTCGGCAAACCGTGGTATGAGCAAACCAATATCGATGGTTTTTCATCCATTGCGTCGTAGGCGCGCTGCACAGACGCCGCTAGTGCATCAATATAGGCAGGGTCTTCGAAATAGGGCGGTACGATACGTGCGACGGGCTGGAATTTTTCCTTCATCAGCGCACGGAAGAACTGATCGTTTGCCGTGGCCGATGTCGCGCCCGCGTATTGCGGATAGAGAGGGAAAAACAGGATGCGGTCGCAGCCTGCATCAACCATCTCGCGGACTTTTGATTCCGTTGATGGATTGCCGTAGCGCATGCAGAAATCGACGATCACTTGTTCACCGAACAACCCGTGCAAGCTTGCGCGGATCGCAGTGGTTTGATCCCGCGTGATGGTCATCAACGGGCTTTCGTCTTTTTCAGTGTTCCAGATGGAGCGATAGGCAGCACCCGATTTTTGCGGACGGATTGACAGAATGATGCCCTGCAGGATCGGCTGCCATTTCCACGCTGGGTAATCGATGACACGCTTGTCAGATAGAAATTCGCTGAGGTAGCGGCGCATCGACCAGTAATCCGTTGCATCAGGCGTACCGAGGTTTGCCAGCAAAACGCCGATACGGCGCGGCTTGATTGCGGGGTGGTCGGCTGGTGCGTGGACGGGGCATTTCGCCAATCCGCCAGTGTTCTTTATGTCTTTCATGTCAGTCCCGTTCCGTAGTTTGGGCCAGAGATATGTCAAAACCCCGATGGGTCAATCATCTGTCTGGGGCAGGTTGAGTTCTTTTGCACCAAGTGCGTCCGCCAGTCGCGCCGTGGCTGATCCTGGGCGGAGGGGCTTTTGTTGGCTCTCATCAGGAGCCCAGCCCGTTAAAAAGATCACTTCGAATGTTGCACGAATACGCCCGTCCGCATCGCTAAAGTGTTCGGCATATAGCTTTGCCGCCTCCGCAAAGACTGCGCGGCGGGTCGGCTTTCGTAGTCGTTGCGACAGCGCGTTGGCCTCACCCATAGCACGAAGGTCACGCATCAGCGCCCAAGCATCCTCGTAGGTCACATTCAGTGGCATCGCGTCCGCAACGGGCAACGCCATGCCTGATCGCTGCAACAACGCGCCAAGATCACGTATCTCTGCCATTGGGGCGACGCGTGGCGATAGGCCGCCCGTCACGCGGCTTTCGGCTTCGGCTAGAACGCTCCGTAGTTCGTGGAGCGTTTGTCCCCCGAACATCGCGCCCAAAAACAGGCCATCGGGTTTGAGAGCGTGACGAGACTGGACGATTTGGCCGATGGGGTCATTGGCCCAATGCATCGACATCGCATGGATCACGAGATCATGCCGACCTGCATCAAGGGCTAGTAAATCGGTGTCTGCCACTTGGACCGCGTCAGGGAAGTGCGTCGCCCAATATTCAGGCTGACCAGAGACAATCGCGGGCGCGTTAAACGGCCTGTTAACCTCGATCAGTCTTTCCTGAATCTCGTCTGCCACAGCATCGAGCATGAATGTTGCAGTCATACGAGACCGGTTGCGGTCCAGCGATGCGCGGTCGGCGATATTTGGCGGGGTTCTCATGCCCTTTGTTTAGGGAATACCAACGATGTTGCATAGTGTTGTCCGCATGGTTCTGCCGCGTCAGTGTGGCCTATGTGATCAACTCACTGACGCTGACTTTGGCCTTTGTCCTGACTGTTGGGCCACCACCGATTTCGTGAATGGTTTGGTCTGTGATCATTGTGGTGTGCCGCTGATGGGCGAGGATGAAACCGCGCTCTGCGACGAATGTCTGGCCGAGCCGCGACCTTGGGCAGCAGGGAGGACCGTGTTTGGATATTCGGGTGGTGGGCAAAAGCTGGTGCTTTCGCTCAAACACGGGGACCGACAAGACCTTGTGCCAATGCTGTCGGCGATGCTGTCCCGCGCGGCACGTCCGTTATTGAGCGATGATACGGTGATTGTGCCGGTTCCGCTGCATTGGGCGCGGTTGTTTCGGCGCAGGTTCAACCAATCGGCCCTTTTAGCTGCCGAAACAGGTCGTATTTTGGGTCGACCCGTTGTTGTTGATGGTTTGGCAAAAGTGCATCGCACGCGGCCGACTGAAGGTATGTCGCGCGAGGCCCGACTTGCTGTCCAGCAAGGTTCAATCCGACCACATCCTAAAAATGGCTGCCGTATGCGGGGGCGTTCCGTTCTGATCATCGACGATGTGATGACCACTGGCGCTACTCTTGCTGCGGCGACAGAAGGGGCGCGTTTGGCTGGCGCAAAGCAGGTTTGCGTTCTGACACTGGCGCGAGCGTATAAAGAAACCTAAATATACGGGTGAACACGAAAGGTCCGTTATGAAACCCGTAGAAATCTACTCCTCCCCGTTTTGTGGCTTTTGCCACCGCGCAAAGCATCTGCTGACCTCCAAAGGTGTCGCCTTTACTGAGATCGACGTGATCGAACACCCAGATCGCCGCGCTGAAATGGTGGAGCGTGCGAATGGTGGCCGCACCGTGCCGCAGATTTTCATTGATGGCGCCCATGTTGGGGGCTGCGATGATCTGTTTGCCCTTGAACGCGCGGGTAAGCTCGACCCGATGCTGGCGTGAGGGCTGCGCTTTTACAGATCAGTTCAAGTGACGATCCGCTGACGAACCTGTCGCGGGTCAAAGAGATGATTGCATCGGCCGTTGCTGGTGGTGCTGGGTTCGTCCTGACGCCCGAAGTGACGAACATCATTAGCCAAGATCGGCAGCATCAGAACGACGTTCTACACCTCGAAGCAGATGATCCTGTTTTGGCAGGGCTGCGCGATGCTGCGGCTGAGCATGAAATTTGGCTCGCTATCGGGTCGCTCGCGATCAAAACGGGGGATGAAGATGGGCGTTTTGCCAATCGGTCCTTCGTGATCGCGCCCGATGGGTCGATCCGCGCCCGTTATGATAAAATCCATATGTTCGACGTTCAGGTCTCTGAGACTGAAACGTTTCGCGAATCCGCAGGGTTTCGACCAGGCGAAGAGGCGGTAACATGCGAAACGCCCTTTGGCATTTTGGGGCTGACGGTGTGTTACGATGTTCGGTTCCCGTATTTGCATCGTGCGCTTTGTCAGGCGGGTGCGACGATCCTATTGGCCCCAGCTGCGTTTTCACCCGTCACGGGCGCCGCGCATTGGGAACCTCTCTTGCGGGCGCGAGCAATTGAAAATGGGGCTTATGTTCTGGCTGCAGCACAAACAGGCAATCACGCTGTTCGTTCGGGCAAACCACGTCAAACCTACGGTCATTCGATGGTAATCTCCCCTTGGGGAGAGGTTTTAGTCGATGCTGGAGTAGACGAAGGCATTGTTTTCATTGATTTGAACCCCGATGAGGTGGCACAAGCACGGGCGCGCGTACCGTCTTTGTTGCATGATCGAGTTTTTAGGGGACCGGATGGACAAGAATTCAAATAACCTTGCCGTTTCGCTCTTTAGCGAGATCTTGACCGTGGATCAGTTGGCCCGTGCCAATGTGGTTCGTGTGCTGCCCAAGGGTATGGAACTGTCCCATTTTTCCGTCCTGAATCACCTTGCTCATGCTGGTGATGAACGCACGCCAGCGCAATTGGCAAAGACGTTTCACCTGACCCGAGGTGCGATGACGAATACGCTGGGGAAACTAGATTGGGCAGGCTGGGTGCATATTCGCCCTGACTGGGACGATGCACGACGCAAGCTGGTGGCTATCAGCCCTGCGGGTCTTGCCGCGCGTGATGCGGCACTTGCAGCTATGACGCCCGTGATTGCGGGGCTCGTTGATAAGGTCGGCGCAGAAAAAGTCCGCGCCGTCCTGCCTGTGCTTCGTGAGCTGCGGTTGCAGCTGAGCGAAAACGATTAACGTTTGATCGATGCGGTGACGTAGTTCACCGACAAGTCGCGATCACTGATCGACCATGTCCATAGCACTGGATTGAACACGAACCCTTTGCGATCAACGGGGTCGAGGCCGCCCTTGCGGATCAAGTCATAGAGTTCGTCTGGCGTGATGAACTTTGACCATTCGTGCGTGCCTTTTGGCAGCCAGCGCATCACATACTCCGCACCCAAAATCGCAACGGCAAAGCTCTTGGGGTTGCGGTTGATAGTCGAACAGATGTGCAGGCCGCCTTGCTTCAAGAGCTGTTGGCAGGCGGTCAGATAGGCCAGTGGATCAGCCACATGTTCCACTACTTCCATGTTGAGAACCACGTCAAACTGTTCACCCGCAGCAGCCATCGTTTCCGCGGTGGTCCAACGGTAATCGATGTCGAGGCCAGATTGACGGGCGTGGGCTTGGGCCACGGGGATGTTCCGTTCGGCCGCATCGACGCCAACAATCGTGGCACCCAGACGCGCCATCGGTTCGCACAACAGGCCGCCACCGCATCCGATATCCAGAATTCGCAGCCCCGCAAACGGTTTGTCGTCGTCCAAATCGCGACCAAATTCAGCAGCGATTTGTTCGGTGATGTATTTCAGCCGGATCGGGTTCATCATGTGGAGCGGCTTGAATTTGCCCTCAAGATCCCACCATTCCGCTGCCATAGCTTCGAATTTGGCAACTTCTGCGGGATCAACGGTCGTCTGGGTCATCTTTGCCTCCAAAGGGGGAATGGTCTGGCGGTTTACCGTGCTATATAGAGGTGACATGGACAAAGTCTCAGGTCAAAGACGCGCGGTGCCGCACCTTTATCCCCCGATCGACCCATTTGACCAGCAGATGCTGGATGTGGGCGACGGGCATAGAGTGTATGTCGAACAATGTGGTCGGCGTGACGGTGTGCCTGTCATAGTTGTTCACGGTGGACCGGGTGGCGGTTGTAGCCCTGCGATGCGTCGTTATTTCGACCCAGACGTGTATCGTATCGTTCTGTTCGATCAGCGTGGATGTGGTCGGTCCTTACCTCATGCGAGCATCGAGGCGAACACGACGTGGGACCTTGTCGCGGATATGGAGAAGATCCGTGAGACCCTGAATATCGGACGTTGGTTTGCCTTTGGCGGAAGTTGGGGCGCGACGCTGGCCTTGATCTACGCGCAGACCCATCCTGAACGAGTGTTAGGTTTGATCCTGCGCGGCGTATTCCTGATGACCGATCCAGAGCTGGATTGGTTCTATGGCGGTGGCGCGGGTGCGTTTTGGCCTGACCTTTGGGCCCGTTTCGAAAGCCTCATTCCTGAAGAAGAGCGGGACGATATGATCGGCGCCTATCACCGCCGTTTGTTCAGCGGAAACCTGATGGAAGAGACCCGCTACGCGCGGGCTTGGGCCACTTGGGAGAACGCGCTGGCATCCATCGAATCCAACGGTTTTGCAGGCGAAGCACCCGGTGAATACGCACGGGCATTTTCGCGGCTAGAGAACCATTACTTTATCAACAAGGGGTTCCTGACCGACGACACTGCGATCTTGAACAACCTTCACCGCCTGCGCGGTATCCCAGGCCATATTGTCCAAGGTCGTTATGACATGATCTGCCCGCCGACCTCGGCATACAAACTACACAAAGGCTGGATTGGCTCGCGGATGCGGATGATCCCACAGGCGGGTCATGCGCTGTCTGAGCCGGGGATCACGCGGGAATTGGTGCGGATCATGGATGAGATCGCGGCGGAGTTTTAATAGCCATTCACCCATAAGGAGGCTGCGGGTAACCTGATGGCTCCCAACAAGTTCTTGGATGGCATGGACCCAAGCGATTTGCTTCGCTACGGTGTTCAAGTTGAATCCAAACGGAGTCTGCACAGGTGCAGTCCTATAAACGAAGAAACCTGCTGAAATACGGTATCGCCGCTGCGGTTTTGACTGCATCGGGCATATCGGCGCGTGCGGGTTCTATTGGTGGACGACTCACTGTTGGTCTTTCGGGGGCATCGCCGCTGGACAGTTGGGATGCACGGACGTTTTCAGACAGTTTCATGATAGCCTGCGGGCAGGGCGCTGTTTTTGATTGTCTGACCGAAGTGACGGCGGATGGATCGTTGGTCGGTGAGCTCGCCGAAAGCTGGGAGTCATCGGCGGACGGTCGCATTTGGACGGTTGCGTTGCGGCGTGGCGTGAGTTTCCACAACGGCAAACCGTTTGTGGCGCAGGATGTGATCGACAGTTTTGATCTCCATCGCGGAACGTCATCAGGTGCGCGGGTTATTGTTGATGGCATTCAGGACATATCTCGTTTGTCGGACCATCAGGTGCGATTCACGCTGACTTCTGGGAACGCCGATTTTCCGTATTTGCTGTCCGATTATCACCTGATCATCTACCCCTCTGGTCAGATCGATGAAGCGATCGCCCACGGGATTGGCACGGGCCTCTACCGCGTTGAGAGTTTTGAGCCGGGGGTACGGTTTGTTGGGCGTCGCGTGCAGAGCCATTACAAAGACGGCTCGGCAGGTTGGTTCGACCGCGTTGAATACGTGGCGATGAATGATCGTGCGCGGCGGATGAATGCGCTTCTTACAGGTCAGGTGGATGCTGTTGATCGGGTGGACCCTGCTGCCGTATCGCGGCTTTCGACCCATCCGCGGATAAATATCATCGAGACGACGGGGAATATGCACCTCGCGTTTGGAATGCGAACAGATACGGCTCCGTTTGACGATCTGAATATTCGTCTGGCGCTGAAGCATGGCATCGATCGGCAGGCGATTGTTGATCAGGTGTTGCATGGTCACGGACGTGTCGCGGCGGATAGCCCGATTGGACCTGCGAACCAGTTCTATGCGGGGCTTGCGCCTCTGGCTCATGACCCTGAGCGTGCCGCATGGCATTTGCGTCGGGCTGGGCTGTCGAACGTCTCAGTTGATCTGTTCACGTCCGATGTCGCGATGAATTCGTCTGCGGTCGATCTGTTCCGCACGGCTGCCGCGCCAGCGGGCATTGATATTCAGATCATAGAGGCGGCATCTGTTGGGTATTGGGGCGACACCTTTGGGAGCCAACCTTTCGCAGCGACCTATTGGTCAGGTCGAGTGACCGAAGACTGGATGCTCTCGACGGCCTATCATGCAGGTAGCCCTTGGAATGATACGCGCTGGGCGGATGGACGGTTCGAACAGTTGCTTGTCGCGGCGCGGGCGGAGTTTGACCCTGATCTGCGGTCAGAACTCTACTCTGAAATGCAGAAAATCCTACGCGATCAGGGCGGTGCAATTATTCCCGCGTTTGCAAATTGGATCGGTGCAACCTCGGATCGGGTCGCAATCCCCACGTCGATTGGCAACCTTTGGCCCATGGATAACGCGCGCATGGCAGAACGGTGGTGGGTGGCCTGACGGTTTCCCTTGCAGACTCAGCAGTATGGGCCTATATGGCCTCTCAACAGCGGCGCTGACGGTTCCGACCCGACGCTCCACCGGGAAAGATCGACGGGCCGCGAGCCCGTTTTTTTGTTTTTGGAGAACAGATGACTGATCTGATCGCCAAGGCGGCATTGGACCGCCGGATCGCAGAAATTATTACCCCTGTCATTGAGGACATGGGGTACGAAGTTGTGCGCGTCCGTTTGATGAAAAGCCTCAAGGAAACCACCTTGCAGGTTATGGCGCAGAAACCCGATGGCACCATCGAGGTTGACGACTGCGCTAAGATTTCGACCGCGCTTTCGGCAACGCTCGACGTCGAGGACCCGATCATTGAGGCCTACAGCCTCGAAGTATCGTCCCCCGGTATCGATCGTCCGCTGACACGTCTCAAGGATTTCGAGCAATGGGCCGGCAACGAGGCCAAGATCGAAACCAGCGAGATGATCGACGGTCGTCGGCGCTTTAAAGGCCAGCTTGCTGGCGTCGAAGGTGATGAAGTCCTGATCACGCTTGATGAGCAGGGCGAAGACATCACCATCGGTCTGAAATTCGACTGGCTGTCAGATGCCAAACTGGTTCTGACAGATGAATTGATCCGCGAAGTTTTGCGCGGTCGCAAAGACAAGGGCCAAATCGATGAGGCCCAGTATGATGAAGTTGAAACCATCATTGATGGCGACGAGGAGTAAGAGACATGGCAATTACCTCTGCCAACCAGCTTGAGCTGCTGCAAACAGCCGAAGCCGTAGCCCGCGAGAAAATGATCGACCCGAACCTGGTCGTCGAAGCGATGGAAGAGTCGCTCGCTCGTGCAGCGAAATCGCGTTACGGCTCGGAAATGGACATTCGCGTGTCGATCGACCGCAAAACTGGTAAAGCAACCTTTACCCGTGTCCGTACCGTTGTTGCTGACGAAGATCTTGAGAACTATCAGGCTGAGTTCACCGTCGATCAGGCGAAGCAATATATGGCTGACCCGCAAATTGGTGACGAATTCTCTGAGGAAGTCCCGCCGGTTGAACTGGGCCGTATTGCTGCTCAGTCCGCTAAGCAGGTTATCCTTCAGAAAGTCCGCGAAGCTGAGCGTGACAAGCAGTACGAAGAATTCAAAGACCGCGCAGGCACCATCATCAACGGATCCGTTAAGCGTGAAGAATACGGCAACGTCATCGTTGACGTAGGTGCTGGTGAAGCTGTTCTGCGTCGCAACGAAAAAATCGGCCGCGAAGCATACCGCCCAGGTGACCGTATTCGAGCATACGTTAAAGACGTTCGTCGTGAACCTCGTGGCCCGCAGATCTTCCTTTCGCGTACCGCTCCTGAGTTCATGGCTGAGCTCTTCAAAATGGAAGTGCCGGAAATCTACGAAGGCATCATCGAGATCAAAGCGGTTGCTCGTGACCCTGGTTCGCGCGCTAAGATCGCTGTTATCTCGTTCGATAACTCGATCGATCCGGTTGGCGCTTGCGTCGGTATGCGCGGTAGCCGTGTTCAGGCCGTTGTGAACGAGCTTCAAGGCGAGAAAATCGACATCATTCCGTGGAATGAAGATACACCAACCTTCCTCGTGAACGCGCTGCAGCCGGCAGAAGTGTCGAAAGTGGTTCTGGACGAAGAAGCTGGCAAAATCGAAGTCGTTGTTCCTGAAGAACAGCTGTCTCTCGCGATTGGTCGCCGTGGTCAGAACGTGCGTCTGGCGTCTCAGCTGACGGGTCTCGACATCGACATCATGACCGAGGAAGAAGAATCCAAGCGTCGTCAGGCCGAGTTCGAAGTGCGCACCAAGTTGTTCATGGAAAACCTCGATCTCGACGAATTCTTTGCTCAGTTGCTGGTTTCAGAAGGCTTCACCAACCTCGAAGAAGTTGCCTACGTTGACGTTGACGAACTGCTCGTGATCGACGGCGTTGATGACGACACTGCAAACGAATTGCAGGCACGCGCTCGCGACGTTCTGGAAGCCCAGAACCGCAAAGCGATGGAACGTGCACGTGAGTTGGGCGTCGAAGACAGCCTCGTTGAATTCGAAGGTCTGACACCGCAAATGATCGAAGCCCTTGCCGAAGACGGCGTGAAATCGCTCGAAGATTTCGCGACCTGCGCGGACTGGGAATTGGCTGGCGGCTGGACCACTGTGGACGGCGAACGCGTCAAGGACGATGGCGTCCTCGAGAAGTTCGACGTGAGCCTCGAAGAAGCTCAGGACATGATCATGACCGCTCGCGTCATGCTTGGCTGGGTTGACCCTGAAGAGCTCGAAGCGGACGCAGAAGATGAGATTGAAGAGGGGGCTGAGGAGTAATCCTCGGAGTTCTTGAGAATGACCCGTGGCGGACAACATAAAAATCGGGATATGGAAACTGAACGCAAGTGCATCGTCACTGGCGAAGTTCAGCCTGTGTCTGGGTTGATCCGCTTTGTGGTTGGTCCTGATAATCAGGTCTATCCTGATGTGATGGAGAAACTTCCCGGTCGGGGCATGTGGGTTTCAGCCACTCGCAGTGCTCTGGAACAGGCTGGAAAGGGTCATTTTTCGCGATCTGCAAAGGCTCCGGTGACGGTGCCTGAAGGGCTCGCCGATGACGTAGAGCGTCAACTTGTGCGCCGTGTGACTGATTTGATCGCACTGGCTCGAAAGGGCGGCTATGCCATCGGGGGCTTTGAGAAAGTTAAGGACTGGTTGGCAGGCGGGGAACGTGTTCGCGTTCTCTTGCAGGCCAGCGATGGATCCGCGCGCGGAAAAACCAAACTCTGGACGCCGGAAGGCGCCCGATATTTCGACTGCCTCACGGCTGATGAATTGGGTTTGGCTTTCGGGCGTCAAAGTGTGATACATGGCGCGCTCGCTTATGGCGGACTCAGCGACCGTGTTGTAGAGGAAGCCGCAAAGCTGAAAAGCATGCGTATAACTGACGGCGGCAATTCGGCCACCGGAAAGGAAAAAGTAGCTAGATGAGCGATAACGACGGAAAAAAACCTCTTGGTCTGCGTGGCGGTTCGGGAAATGTGAAGCAGAGCTTCAGCCACGGACGCACCAAGAACGTCGTGGTTGAGACCAAGCGCAAACGCGTTGTGGTTCCCAAGCCAGGTGCAGCCAAACCAGGCGGCACTACACGACCAACTGTAGGTGACCCCTCCAAGCGTCCAGCCGGTATTTCTGATGCCGAACTGGAACGCCGTATGAAGGCACTCGCGGTAGCGAAAGCCCGCGAAGCCGAAGATGCCGCAAGGCGTGAGGCCGAAGACAAAGCACGCGAAGAAGAGCGTGATCGTCGTCGTGCCGAAATCGAAGCAAAAGAACGCGAAGAGCGCGAGCGCGAAGAAGCTCTCCGTGCGAAAGCGGAAGAAGAAGAGCGCAAAAAGCGTGAAGCTGAAGAAGCCGCGCGTGCTGCTGAAGTAAAGAAAGCTGCCGCTGCTGCGCCGGCACCTGCTGCCGCTGCTGCGCCTGCAGGTGGTGAGGATGACCGCTCTGGTCGTTCCGTGGGCGCTGGCCCGCGCAAGGTTGATCGTCAACGTGACGACGCCCGTGATGACGCGAAAAACGCGAAAGCCAAAGTGGCGTCGCGTGATGGTGGTCGCCGTTCTGGCAAGTTGTCGCTGAATGATGCGCTGGCAGGTGGTGACGGTCGTCACCGCTCGATGGCGGCGATGAAGCGTAAGCAAGAGAAAGCCCGTCAAAAAGCGATGGGTGGACAAATGCAGCGCGAGAAAATCGTGCGTGACGTCCAGCTTCCTGAAGCGATCACCGTTGCAGAACTTGCGAACCGTATGGCCGAACGTGTGGCTGATGTTGTGAAAGCTCTAATGCAGAACGGCATCATGGCGACACAGAACCAGACGATTGATGCTGATACCGCGGAACTGATCATCGAAGAGTTCGGCCACCGCGTACAGCGTGTGTCGGATGCTGACGTTGAACAAGCGATTGAGCAGGTTCAGGACAAAGCTGAAGACCTGAAACCGCGTCCGCCGGTCATCACCATCATGGGCCACGTTGACCACGGTAAGACCTCGCTTCTCGACGCGATCCGCAAGGCGAACGTTGTATCTGGCGAAGCTGGCGGCATCACCCAGCACATCGGTGCGTATCAGGTAACCACCGACTCTGGCGCTGTTCTGTCGTTCCTTGACACTCCGGGCCACGCGGCGTTTACGTCGATGCGTGCTCGTGGTGCTCAGGTAACGGACATTGTTGTTCTCGTTGTTGCGGCTGACGACGCCGTGATGCCGCAGACCATCGAAGCAATCGCTCACGCTAAAGCGGCGAAAGTTCCGATGATCGTTGCGATCAACAAGTGCGATAAACCATCAGCAAACCCTGATAAGGTCCGTACTGACCTCTTGATGCACGAAATCGTGGTCGAGAAGATGTCTGGCGACGTTCAGGACGTTGAAGTTTCGGCCAAAACTGGCATGGGTCTCGACAGCCTCCTCGAAGCAATTGCGCTTCAGGCGGAAATCCTCGAACTCAAAGCGAACCCGAACCGCGCTGCTCAGGGCGCTGTGATCGAAGCTCAGCTCGATGTGGGTCGTGGTCCGGTTGCAACTGTTCTGGTTCAGAACGGTACTCTGAAACGTGGCGATATCTTCGTTGTGGGTGAGCAGTGGGGTAAAGTCCGCGCGCTGATCAACGACCAAGGTGAGCGTGTTGACGAGGCTGGTCCGTCTGTTCCTGTTGAGGTTCTTGGCCTCAACGGCACTCCGGAAGCAGGTGACGTTCTGAACGTGACCGAAACCGAAGCGCAGGCGCGTGAGATCGCTGAATACCGTGCTCATGCTGCGAAAGAAAAACGCGCAGCGGCAGGTGCAGCGACCACCCTCGAACAGCTGATGGCGAAAGCGAAAGAAGACGAGAACGTTTCTGAGCTGCCAGTTGTTGTTAAAGCTGACGTTCAAGGTTCTGCTGAAGCTATCGTTCAAGCGCTGGAAAAAGTTGGCAACGACGAAGTCCGCGTTCGCGTTATTCACTACGGCGTTGGTGCGATCACCGAGACCGATGTTGGTCTTGCAGAAGCATCGGGCACCCCGGTTATCGGCTTTAACGTTCGTGCGAACGCACCGGCACGTAACTCCGCGAACCAGAAGGGCGTTGAAATTCGTTACTACTCGGTCATCTATGACCTCGTTGACGACATCAAAGCTGCTGCATCTGGCCTTCTGTCCGCAGAAATCCGCGAGAACTTCATCGGCTACGCGAACATCAAAGAGGTGTTCAAGGTTTCCAACGTCGGCAAAGTTGCTGGCTGTCTGGTCACCGAAGGCGTGGCCCGTCGTTCGGCTGGTGTGCGCCTGCTGCGTGATAACGTTGTTATCCACGAAGGTACGCTCAAGACCCTCAAGCGCTTCAAAGATGAAGTGGCCGAGGTTCAGTCCGGTCAGGAATGCGGTATGGCGTTCGAGAACTATGACGATATCCGTCCAGGTGACGTTATCGAGATCTTTGAACGTGAAGAAATCGAGCGCAGCCTGTAATCAGGCCGCGTTTCGCACAAAAGAAAAGGGACGGTCCAGAGAGGACCGTCCCTTTTTCTTTGTCATGTCGGAAAAGGTTCCGATCTTAGGCCGCAACGTTTGCTGGACGCCCAACGTAAGTGCGGTTGCCGACGCTGATTACAACGTTGCCGTTATCCGCGTCGCGCAGAAACTTGCCCTGCAAGGACACACTGCTGCCGATAATAATTGTACGGTACATTTCTAACACCTCAGGTTGTCGCCTAGAGTTAAAGCTACCTGATGGGTGGCTGTTAAAAATAGCTATCCCAAAGGATGATTTTAGAGCCAGTCGCGTAGAATTGGGATGAGCGGAATGTCGGCAGGGGGCATCGTGAAATCGTTCAGATGTTCCTTGCGGACCCAAGCCAGCTTTTGGCCCTCTTTGGGCTGTGGTGTGCCATTCCAGCGCCGGCACGCAAACAACGGCATCAGAAGGTGGAAATCGTCGTAGCTGTACGACGCAAACGTCAGCGGCGCGAGGCAGGAATTCCACGTTTCGATACCGAGTTCTTCGTGGAGTTCGCGGACCAGTGCGGCCTCCGGCGTTTCGCCGACTTCAACCTTGCCGCCTGGAAATTCCCACAGACCCGCGAGTGACTTTCCCTCGGGACGTTGCGCAAGCAGAACGCGCCCATCGACATCGATGAGCGCGACTGCGGAAACAAGGATGATTTTCTTCGTCACGAGCGATAGTCCGCGTTGATCCGGATGTATTCGTAGGTCAGGTCACAGGTCCAAACCGTTGACGCGCCAGTCCCGATGCCGAGATCAACACCGATGATCAGTTCAGCATTTTTCATGTAAGCGCTTGCGTCCGCTTCGGAATAATTTGGCGCGCGCCATCCGTTTTCAGCTACGGTGATGTCGCCAAACCGAATGGAGAGACGATCACGGTCGGCTTCGGCACCAGATTTACCGACAGCGGCAACGATACGACCCCAGTTGGCATCTTCGCCAGCAATCGCGGTTTTAACCAACGGAGAGTTCGCGACTGAAAGGCCGACGCGTTTTGCGTCTGCGTCGTTGGCTGCGCCTGTAACTTGGATCTCAACGAATTTCGTTGCGCCTTCGCCGTCGCGGATCACTTGATGAGACAGGTCGAGCATTACCTTGTGAAGCGCGGCCTCAAAGTCAGCATTGCCGGTGACATCCACGCCAGATGCGCCCGTTGCACCGATGAGGAGCGTGTCAGAAGTCGATGTATCGCTGTCGACGGTGATGCAGTTGAAGGTTTTGTCGGTGAGTTTCGACAGGACACCCTGCAGAGCGTCGTAGCCGATTTTCGCATCTGTAAAGATGTAGACGAGCATGGTGGCCATGTCAGGCGCGATCATGCCTGAACCTTTGGCGATGCCTGCAATCTTGACCGTCTTACCGTTCACGGTGATTTCAGCCGCGGACCCTTTCGGGAAGGTGTCAGTGGTCATGATTGCCTTTGCAGCGCCTTCGATGCCGCCCGCGTTGAGGTTCGCGGATAGCTCGCCAATTTTCGCGGTGATACGGTCGTAGGGTAGGGGTTCGCCAATCACGCCAGTTGACGAGGTAAAGATGCGATCAGCTTCGATACCAGTCTGTTCCGCAACGCCAGCGCAGAGGGCGGTCACAGCTTCAACACCACGAGCGCCTGTGAAGGCGTTCGAGTTGCCCGAGTTCACGATGATGGCGGCCCGTCCCGCCTGTGTTTTCCCGTTTTTGGCCTGACAGTCCAAAACGTTCGCCGACCGTGTGGCCGACCGTGTGAAAACGCCTGCAACGGTGCTGCCTTCGACCAATTCGGCCAGCATCACATCGGTGCGGTTGTTGTATTTCACACCAGCCATAGCCGATGCAAAACGGACGCCATCAATGACCGGAAGGTCGGGGAATGCCGCAGGGGCAAGAGGCGAGACGGGCATAGTTTTACTGCTCCAGCAGGTCGAGGTTGGTGAGAGCGGCTGGATCGATCGAGCCAGCTTCGATGCGTGTAATGTCAGAATCAGAGGTGATCTGAGCCAGATAGGTGGTGATCATTTCCTCTTGGATTTTAGCGGCGAGTTCGTCTCGCATATCGTCGAGGGTCGGGTTTGCCTGATCGCGTGTTTCGTTCAGTTTGATGATGTGCCAGCCGAATTGAGTCTCAACGGGTTCAGATACAGTGCCGACTTCCATAGCGACGACGGCTTGTTCGAAGGGCTCTACCATCATGCCTGGGCCGAACCAGCCGAGCTGGCCACCGTTCGGGCCAGATGGACCTGTCGAAAGTTCGGTAGCAACGGTTGCGAAGTCTTCGCCTGCATCAACGCGAGCTTTCGCGGCGAGCGCTTCTTCTTGGGTGGCCAAGAGGATGTGTGACGCGTTGTATTCAGGTGTCGGCTCTGCGTCAGCGAATTGCGCGTCATAGGCAGCCTGAAGAGCCTCTTCGGTGACTGCAGCTTCGGACAGAACAGAGATGCGCTCGCCCGCTTTGATCGAACGGGTTTCGTTTTCGATCGCGTATTGGGCGCGCGCAGGCAGATCAGTCATTTCATCGGCGAGCAACTGTTGTTGGATCAGTTGTTCGAGGATACCGTCCCAGAGAACTTCGGGCGGGAGTTGTTGATATTGGGCGGGCAGTTGCGCCATGGTGATGATCATGTGCGACAGTGTGATATCGGTGCCGTTTACAGTCGCGACGACGGTATTTCCGGTCGCTTCCTCAGCCTGTGCAGTGGCCGCAAAGAGGGCGAGGGCACTTACTGCTGCGAATGTAGCGAATTTCTTCATCAAATCTTTCCCAATTCGGCTGCGAAAGCCCCGCAGCGTTGACACTTTATGGCCCTCCCCTTACATCCCGAAGAGGCATTGAGGGACCGTCTTGTCACCTGTTTAGGCGTTGCTGCTGTGAGCGACAAGCAACCTCCTCATCATAACGACGTCATTAGGCCCCAAATTGAGGGCGCGGAGAGAACATGCTGGGATTCGGAACGCTGGCCAAAAAGGTGTTTGGCACCGCGAACGACCGCAAGATCAAGGCAACCAAGCCGATCATCGCAAAGATCAACGCGCTGGAGCCCGAATTCGAGAAGCTGACAGATGAACAGCTGATCGAGAAGTCCAACGAATTTAAGGGACGCATCGAGGGTGGTGAATCACTCGACTCGCTGCTGCCCGAGGCCTTTGCGAACTGTCGCGAAGCCGCAAAGCGTGCATTGGGTCTGCGGGCCTTTGATGTGCAGTTGATGGGCGGGATTTTCCTGCACCAAGGTAACATTTCCGAGATGAAGACCGGTGAAGGTAAAACGCTCATGGCGACCTTCGCGGCCTATCTGAATGCGCTCACGGGCAAAGGCGTTCACGTTGTGACGGTGAACGATTACCTCGCACGTCGTGACGCGGAATGGATGAGCAAAGTTTACGGTGCTTTGGGTCTGACAACAGGCGTTGTGGTTCCTCAGCAGCCCGAAGACGAAAAGCGCGCGGCTTATGCCTGCGACATCACCTACACGACCAACAACGAACTTGGTTTCGATTATCTTCGTGACAACATGAAGTCCGAACTGAGCCAAATGATGCAGCGTCAGCATTACTTCGCGATCGTGGACGAGGTCGACTCGATCCTTATCGACGAAGCGCGGACCCCGCTGATCATTTCTGGTCCAGCGCAAGACCGTTCGGAGTTGTACAAAGCCATCGACGCTTTGATCCCAGAGCTGGCTGAATCGCACTACACCATCGATGAAAAGTCCCGTCAGGTGACCTTTACCGATGAGGGCAACGAATTCCTCGAAGAACGTCTTCGGACCGCAGGTATCCTGCCTGCCGACCAGTCGCTCTACGATCCGGAAAGCACCACCATTGTTCACCACGTGAACCAAGGCCTCCGTGCTCACAAGCTGTTCACCAAGGACAAAGACTACATCGTTCGTGACGGCAACGTTGTGCTGATCGACGAATTCACAGGCCGTATGATGGCGGGCCGTCGTCTGTCGGACGGTCTGCACCAAGCGATCGAAGCCAAAGAGAACTGCGCGATCCAGCCCGAGAACGTGACCCTCGCGTCGGTGACATTCCAGAACTACTTCCGCCTGTATGAAAAACTGGGCGGCATGACGGGTACGGCGATGACCGAAGCCGACGAGTTCATGGAAATCTACCGTCTCGGCGTTGTCGAAGTTCCGACCAACCGTCCGATTGCGCGCAAAGATGAACATGATCAGGTTTACCGTTCGGCTCAGGAAAAATTTGATGCTATCGTCAAAGAGATCGGTATCGCCCATGAAAAAGGCCAGCCGATCCTTGTCGGTACGACCTCGATTGAAAAATCGGAATTCCTGTCCCAGCTTCTGACCGCTGCAAAAATCCCGCACAACGTTCTGAACGCGCGTCAGCACGAGCAAGAAGCGCAGATCGTTGCAGAGGCTGGTAAGCTCGGCGCTGTGACGATTGCGACGAACATGGCGGGCCGTGGTACTGACATTAAGCTCGGTGGTAACGTTGAGCACAAAGTTCTCGAGGCGATTGCCGCGAACCCTGAGGCCGACCCCGAAGCCATCCGTGCGCAGATCGAAGAAGCGCACAAGGGTGACGAAGAGGCGGTTAAGCAGGCTGGTGGTCTGTTCGTTCTGGCAACCGAACGTCACGAATCCCGTCGTATCGATAACCAACTGCGCGGCCGTTCGGGCCGTCAGGGTGACCCAGGTCGTTCGGTGTTCTTCCTGTCGCTTGACGATGACCTGATGCGTATCTTTGGGTCCGAGCGTCTAGAGAAAGTCCTCTCTGGCCTCGGTATGAAAGAGGGCGAAGCGATCATTCACCCGTGGGTGAACAAATCGCTCGAACGTGCGCAGGCTAAGGTCGAAGGCCGCAACTTTGACATTCGTAAGCAGCTGTTGAAGTTCGATGACGTGATGAACGATCAGCGTAAGGTGATCTTTAAGCAGCGCCGCGAAATCATGGAAGCGGCGGACCTGTCCGAGATTGTTGGTGATATGCGTCAGGACGTTGTCGACGATCTGGTCGACCAGTTCATTCCTGCGCGCTCCTATGCGGATCAGTGGGATGCTGAAGGTCTTAAGGCTGCATGTGTCGACAAGCTGGGTGTTGACGTGCCTGTCGTTGAATGGGCGTCTGAAGAGGGCGTGGACGACAGCGATATCCGCGACCGTCTCTATGAGGCGACCGATGCGCTTATGGCTGAAAAAGCCGAAGCCTTTGGTGCCGAGACTATGCGCCAGATCGAAAAGCAGATCCTGCTTCAAACCATCGACGGTAAATGGCGTGAACACTTGTTGACGCTCGAACACCTTCGGTCGGTTGTTGGTTTCCGTGGTTATGCGCAGCGTGACCCGCTCAACGAATACAAAACCGAAGCCTTCCAATTGTTCGAAAGCCTCTTGGATGGTTTGCGTGAGGACGTGACCCAGAAACTTTCGCGCATTCAGCCGATGTCCAAAGAGCAGCAAGAACAGATGCTGCGTCAAATGGTTGAACAGCAGCGTCAGGCGCAGGCAGCGGCAGAACAGCCAAAGCATCCAGCAGCGAACGCAAAACCTGGTTTTGACGAGAATGACCCAACGACTTGGGGTGATCCGTCGCGCAACGATCCGTGCCCCTGTGGTTCGGGCGAGAAGTTCAAATATTGCCACGGCAAGTTCTGAGCTATAGCGACTGTTGAAATTAGGGGCCGGTGTCAGCAATGACGCCGGCCTTTTTCTATCCAATGACCAATTACGCCCCAATTCAGCCCAGAACTTTCCCCAGTCAGGTCCAGCTAACACCATCTTCCACCCTTAGGTTGAAAACTGAATTTAAGTGTTGGTGGAGGGTGAATTGTCCCGCTCTAGAAAAATGATGACTGCTGGCGTCACGTTTTCGGCTGCTCTTGCCGTTGGTTTTGTTATGCAAAACGGCAACGCGTTTGCTGAACGTTCGACTGATGTTGAGGCGATGCCAGCACCCGTCCAAAGCACCGTTTTAGTTGAGCCATCCGTGGCGCTTCGTGATGTTGCCCTACCCGAAGACGCTGGCCCATTCATGGTCGCGCCTGAGGTTCAGGTCACAGAATTGAAGGTGCCCGCCAGCATTGATCCTGTCGTGACTGACATTGTGCCGATCCTTGTCGCTGCGACGGTTCCAGACGAGCCAATTTCCGACCCCGCCGATGAGATCGCGTTAAACGTCGACTGTGTGCCCGAAATGGCAGCGGAGGCGAGCGCTTTCGGCATGGTGAATCTGACGGTAGACGCGTCGTGCTATCCCCAGGCGCGGTTCACTGTGCACCATCAGGGCATGATGTTCTCTGTCGCAACCGATGAGGACGGCCAGTTTGCGGCCGAAGTTCCAGCTCTTACCGATAACGCCGTATTCATTGCGGCTTTTGACGACGGGATGGGCGCGGTAGCGAGCGTGATTGTTCCTGATGTCGCGGAATTGGATCGCGCTGTTCTGCAATGGCAAGGCAACTCAGCGGTCGGTATCCACGCCTTTGAGTTCGGTGCGGAGTTTGGGTCGGACGGTCACGTCTGGGCGGATGCACCACGGTCGCCAAGCGCTGCAGCGAATGGGCAGGGTTTCCTTGTTCGATTGGGCAATGACGAATTGCCTGAACCCCTGATCGCCGAGGTCTATACCTACCCAACAGCTCATTCTGCGTCCGGCGGAGCGATCGAACTTAGTGTTGAAGCGTCTATCACGATCCGCAACTGTGGGCGTGAAGTTGCAGCCCAAAGTATCCAGATTGGGCCAGAGCACGACGCCGAAGCTGTTGACCTACAAGTCACTATGCCAGACTGCGATGCAGTTGGAGACTTTCTTGTGTTGAAAAATATGTTCACGGACTTAACACTCGCCGCGAAATGACGCGTATAAGTTGTAAGGTCCCAAATTTAAAACGCATTGGCGCGGCTGCTTTGGCCGCGCTCTTTGCGTGTGACATTGCCACTGCTGAACCCGTTAATCTGCGGACAGAGGGCGGGCTCGCGATTAGTGGCGATGTCTTGAGCTTTGATGGCGACTACATGCGCCTGCGGACCGAATACGGCGTTGTGACGGTCGCCTACGCAGGTGTGATTTGCGAGGGATTGCGGTGCCCTGCACCCAACGGAGCGGCCGAACTTCGGTTCGCAGGATCGCCCCGCATTGGCGAGGTCCTTCTTCCTGCGTTGGTCGAGGCATATGGACGGCAACGGAACCTGAATATCTCGGCGCTCGAAGGCGAAAGTGCGCTGCAATATCAGATCGGCCCTCTCGGTGCGCCCGAACTGGAGGTCTATTTTGCGTTGAACGAGAGTTCGGTTGGTTTTGAAATGCAGCGCAATGGAACAGCCGATGTGGTCATGTCTGCGCGTCCCGCGACGGCAGCAGAAAACGCGGCATCAATGGCTGCGGGTTTAGGGGCGCTTAACGCGAATGGTCGGGCACGCATATTGGCGCTCGATGCTTTGGTGCCCGTTGTATCCCCGCTCCAACCCGTCAAATCCATTTCTCTGGATGCTCTGTCGTCTGTGTTCAGTGGCGACGTTACAAACTGGTCCGACCTCAAGGGGGAAGATGGGGTAGTCCACCCTGTCTTGGCCGCTGAAAACTCTGATCAAGCGCACGGGTTCCAATCCATGGTTTTGGGTGACACGGATGCGGTCGAAGAAGCCATCCGCATAAATGTCGGGCCCGAAATGACCAACCTCGTGGCCGAAGACCCACTGGCTATCGGTGTTGTGCCGATGGGGGCTTTTGGCAAAGCGGCGCCGATGATTTTGCAGGATGTCTGTGGGTTGAGGTCTATCCCTCGTAGGACCTCGTTGAAGACGGGTGATTATCCACTGACGATGCCGCTTTACCTTTATCTACCTGAATACCGTATCGCACCGCAGGCTGCGGAATTTCTGGCTTGGCTGCGTAGCAACGAGGCGCAAGCCGTCATACGGAGAGCTGGTTTTGTGGACCAAGGTGTAGTGCCGATTGGCTGGGATGAGCAAGGCGAGCGGCTTGCAAACGCTATTTTGCAGGCGGGTAGTGAAGTTTCATTGACCGAGCTTCAAGAAATGTTGCGCACGTTGGATGGGCAAGCCCGTTTGTCGACAACCTTCCGATTTGCTGAGGGCGCGACCACGCTGACACCTGTTTCTGAATCGCATCTATTGTTCCTCGCCCAAGCGATACGCGATGGCCAGTTTGACGGTCGCCGTCTGGCCCTTGCGGGTTTTAGCGATGGAACTGGGGCCGCGAGCATCAACAAGAACCTCTCTCAGACTAGGGCCGATGCGGTGTTGGCAGAACTTACAGCAGCACTGGGTGGCGACGTTCCTGATGGGGTGCGCATTTCGGCGAACGGATTCGGTGAGGCCCTGCCGATGGGCTGCGATGAAACAGAGTGGGGTCGCCGCATGAATCGCCGTGTAGAACTTTGGGTCGGTGACTAGATCAGACCCTCGGCGCGGACACTGCGTTCCCGAGATTTTCCAATGATCAGATGATCATGCAGCGTGATCCCCATGACGGTTAACGCCTGCTCGATTTGATGCGTGATGGTTATGTCAGCTTCTGACGGGGTCGGATCGCCAGACGGATGATTATGAACGAGGATCAAAGCGGAGGCATTCAATTCAAGGGACCGTTTGACGACTTCTCTTGGGTAGACGGGCACATGATCGACCGTGCCTTTGGACTGTTCTTCATCGGCAATCAGGACGTTCTTTCGGTCGAGAAACAGGATGCGGAATTGTTCTGTTTCCCGATGCGCCATGACCGTGTGGCAGTAGTCGAGAACCTCATTCCAACTGCTTATCACCTGACGTTGCATGATCTTTGACCGTGCGAGCCGTTGCGCGGCGGCCTCGATGATCTTGAGTTCAACGACGACCGCATCACCGACGCCTTTGATCCCTTTAAGAGTAGCAGTTGGCGCGGTGATCACACGACCGAAATCCCCGAATTTATCCAAAAGCGCATGCGCCAGTGGTTTCACATCCTGACGCGGAATGGCGCGAAACAGCACGAGTTCTAGCATTTCGTAATCGGGGAGGGCTTCTGCGCCACCCGTCATGAACCGTTCCCGTAGGCGGGTGCGGTGATCTTTGATGTAGGATGGCTGGCCTTTTGCCTGAATAGGCAAAACAACCTCATCATTGAGGTCGAAAAACGGGAGTGGCGCTTCGGCCATGTGCGGGGACTGGGTCATACTGCGAGCATTGCCGATGACAGATTAAGGCCGAGTAAACGAAAAAGGGCGACCGTGATGGCCGCCCTTTGATCGTTGGGATGATGGCTGGATTAGCCTTTCATCGAGTCCCAGAACCCTTTGACCGCCGAAAAGAACTTCGACGAATGCGGGTTGTTTTCAGTGCTGAGCTCTTGGAACTCGTGGAGGAGTTCTTTTTGCTTGGACGTCAGTTTCACAGGTGTCTCGACAACCAGCTCAATCAGCATATCGCCAGTTGAGCCACCACGCAGAGCGGGCATACCTTTACCGCGAAGACGCATCTGGCGACCAGATTGGCTGCCTTCAGGGATCTTCACGCGGCTACGGCCACCTTCGATTGTTGGCACCTCAACTTCGCCGCCCAGTGCTGCATCAACCATCGATACTGGAACGCGGCAGAACAAGGATGTTCCTTCGCGTTCAAAGAGCTCGTGCTCTGCCACTTCGATAAAGATATACAGGTCGCCCGATGGGCCACCGCGTAGACCGGCTTCGCCTTCGCCAGCGAGGCGGATGCGAGTGCCAGTTTCAACGCCTGCCGGGATGTTGACCGACAGTGCTTTTTCTTTTTCGACGCGGCCTGCACCGTGGCAGGATTTGCACGGGTTCTTGATTGTCTGGCCCATGCCGTTACAGGTCGGACAGGTCCGTTCGACGGTAAAGAAGCCCTGTTGAGCGCGCACTTTACCCATGCCCGAACAGGTTGGACAGGTGATGGGTTCGCTGCCGCCTTCGGCGCCCGTTCCGTTACACGAACCACACTGGCTCGATGCTGGAATGTTGATGGTCTTTTGCAGACCGCCAAAGGCTTCTTCGAGCGTGATGCGCAGGTTGTAGCGCAGGTCGTTGCCGCGTTGAGCGCGCGAACGGCCACCGCCTTGACGGCCACCACCCATGAAGTCGCCAAACAGATCGTCGAAAACATCCGAGAAGGCAGAGGCAAAGTCGCCGTGCCCTTGACCACCACGTGGTCCGCCACCCATGCCGCCATCAAACGCAGCATGGCCATAACGGTCATAGGCTGCCTTTTTGTTGGCGTCTTTCAGGACGTCATAGGCCTCGTTCACTTCTTTGAACTGGGATTCTGCGTCCGGATTGTCAGAGTTACGGTCTGGGTGCAGTTCTTTGGCTTTCGTACGGTAGGCCTTTTTCAGCTCTTCCGCGGTCGCGCCTTTGGATACACCTAAAACTTCGTAATAATCGCGTTTTGACATGCGTTCCCCCTTTGGGAAAGGAACAAACCGGCCCAATCAGTCTGGGCCGGCCTATTCACAGCAGGGCTATGATTAGCCGCGCTTGTCTTCGCCAAGGTCCTCGAAGTCAGCGTCGAGGATATCGTCATCTGCACCATCGTTGTCAGCAGCGTCAGAGTCGCCACCGTCTTGGGATGCTTTGTAGATGGCTTCACCAAGGCGCATGGACGCTTCGGTTACGTTCTGGATGCCCGACTTGATCTTGCCAGCGTCGTCACCTTCAAGTTCGTCCTTGAGGGCAGCGACTGCCAGTTCGATCGCTTCGATGGTCGACGGGTCAACCTTGTCGCCGTGCTCTTCGATCGATTTCTCGGTTGCGTGAACGAGGCTTTCAGCCTGGTTTTTCGCTTCGACCAACTCTTTACGCTTCTTATCGGCTTCTGCGTTTTCTTCTGCGTCCTTGACCATCTTTTCGATGTCTTCGTCCGACAGACCGCCAGAGGCCTGAATTGTAATCTGCTGTTCTTTACCTGTGCCTTTGTCTTTCGCGCCAACGGATACGATACCGTTTGCGTCGATGTCGAAGGTCACTTCGATCTGCGGCATGCCGCGCGGTGCTGGCGGGATGTTTTCGAGGTTGAACTGACCGAGCATTTTGTTGTCGGCAGCCATCTCGCGTTCACCCTGGAACACACGAATGGTCACAGCGTTCTGGTTGTCTTCTGCGGTTGAGAAGACTTGGGATTTTTTGGTCGGGATCGTGGTGTTGCGGTCGATCAGACGGGTGAACACGCCACCCAACGTTTCGATGCCCAGCGACAGCGGGGTTACGTCCAGAAGAACGAGGTCCTTCAGGTCGCCCTGCAGAACGCCTGCCTGAATAGCAGCGCCCATCGCAACAACTTCGTCCGGGTTCACACCCTTGTGCGGCTCTTTACCGAAGAATTTGGTTACTTCTTCGATAACTTTCGGCATGCGGGTCATACCACCGACCAGAACGACTTCGTCGATGTCGGAAGTGGTGAGACCAGCGTCCTTAAGAGCAGCCTGACACGGTTTGATCGAGTTCTTGATCAGGTCAGCAACGAGGCTTTCCAGCTTTGCGCGGGTCAGTTTCATGACCATGTGCAACGGCTGACCGTTCGAACCCATCGAGATGAACGGCTGGTTGATTTCGGTTTGCTGCGACGACGACAGTTCGATTTTGGCTTTTTCAGCGGCTTCTTTCAGACGCTGCAGAGCCATTTTGTCAGAGGTCAGGTCAACGCCGTGCTCTTTCTTGAACTCGTCAGCGAGGTAGTTGACGATGCGCATGTCAAAGTCTTCACCGCCGAGGAAGGTGTCGCCGTTGGTCGATTTTACTTCGAACAGACCATCGTCGATTTCGAGGATGGTTACGTCGAATGTACCGCCGCCAAGGTCATATACAGCGATGGTTTTGGTTTCATCTTTGTCCAGACCGTAGGCGAGTGCCGCAGCGGTCGGTTCGTTGATGATACGCAGAACTTCGAGGCCAGCGATTTTGCCGGCGTCTTTGGTTGCCTGACGCTGAGCGTCGTTAAAGTATGCCGGAACGGTGATAACTGCTTGAGTCACTTCTTCGCCTAGGTAGGACTCAGCGGTTTCTTTCATCTTTTGCAGGATGAAAGCCGAAACTTGGCTCGGCGAATATTTCTCGCCACGAATTTCAACCCATGCGTCGCCGTTGCCGCCGTCTACAATTGCGTAGGGGACGAGCTTCTTGTCTTTTTCGACTTCAGCGTCGGTGGTGCGACGACCGATAAGACGCTTAACAGCGAATACAGTGTTGTCAGGGTTGGTAACGGCCTGGCGTTTTGCCGGCTGACCAACAAGGCGCTCGTCTTCGGTGAAACCGACGATCGACGGAGTGGTACGTGCGCCTTCAGCGTTTTCGATGACGCGCGGTTTGGAACCATCAAGGATGGCTACGCAGGAGTTCGTGGTACCAAGGTCAATACCAATGACTTTTCCCATTTTTCAAATCCCTCTTCTTAGGCGGTTTGAGCTGCCCAGGCCCGGTGAACGGCACCTGAACCATCTGGAGTTAAATCTGGCTCGGAAAGTGGTCCGAACCGTGGATCAACGGGTATATAAGGTTGACAATTGCTGCCTGCAACGGGGGCAGGGCCGCAAAGATGGTAAAAAACAACTTGGGCAACGAAGATATGCAGGATCAACCAGAGCCAACCCTGACTGTTCGGGGTGTGAATGTGTTCAATGGGCTATTATCGAAAGCCGAGCAGTCCGCGATGGTTGATGATTTGCGCGTGGTTGCCCAAGTGGCTCCGTTCTTTACGCCGAAAACGGCAAGCGGGCAGTCGATGAGTGTAAAGATGACATCCGCAGGTCGATTCGGTTGGGTGTCAGACGCAAAGGGTTATCGCTACGAACAGCAGCACCCCTCAGGTGTCGCGTGGCCTGAGATTCCTCAATCGGTTCTTGCCGTTTGGAATGCGGTCTCTCGATCAGAGCGAAGTCCTGAAAGTTGTCTGATCAACTACTATTCCTCAACAGCAAAAATGGGTTTGCATCAGGATCGGGATGAAAAGGATTTCGGCGCTCCCGTGGTTTCGATTTCTTTGGGAGACTCTGCATTGTTCCGCATTGGAAACGAAACACGCGGTGGCTCGACCGAGAGTATCTGGTTGGAAAGCGGCGATGTCTGTGTCCTCGGAGGGCCTTCGCGTCTTTTGTTTCACGGCATTGACCGGGTGAAGCCGAACACATCGACGCTCTTGACCAACGGTGGTCGGATTAATGTCACCTTGCGGGTGGTGACGTGATTACCGAGCGGCGCTCCAGCTTTCGGATGCATATTTGCGGGTAAAGAATTCGGCCATGAGGCCGATTGTGATGCAAATGACACTGACGACGATTGGGTAAGTGTAATTGCTGTGGTGCGGGTAGTAGTTCACGAAAACAAATCCGCGCTCCTGATCGATACAATGGAACAGTGGGTTCCAGTCAAACATGGCGAGAATGTAGCTCGGCGTTGCGTTGGCGACGAACATCTTGCCCGATGCGATCATGTTCATGCGTGCATAGATCTGTTGTGCAATGCCTGTGAATTCGGGGAGCCATGGTTTGACCGACAGAAAAATCACGCCGATTGCCACGCCCGAGAACCAAGCAAGGAGGAGCATGGACATAGCACCAACGGGGTTATCGATTGAAATCGGGTTCCCGATCACGTGGTAGAGATACAGGATCGTCAGGAGCGAGAGCACCTGTGTGTAGAGCGAGCCTAGTGCCGCAGATGAGATCAGTATTAATGAGTTCAGTGGTGCGTGTTTGAGCATCGCTGAGGTCGATCCGCCAGACCCAAAAACGGCGCCCATCGCCTTGGTATGGGTGAGGAAGAGAAACACGCCTGACATAATTTAGAGTAGGAAATCGCCACGGATCTGGCTCCGTCGCATGCCAAGAAGTTGGAACATCGCATAGAACGCACCAACAAAAACGAGCGCCTGCACCATGTTCATCAACAGGCCGACGATTGCGTTGCGGTGGCTTTTGCGAATCTCGCGCACAGTCGAGTGGAAGATGAGCTCCAGCATGGACCCGAGGGACCCCAGCATTGTGCGCGGTTGCTTGACTTGGAACATCTTAAACTTGCCTGTGACTGGCCGGGTCTTGCGCCCGAATATCAACGAATTTCTTGCCGTTCTCTTAAGCCTCTACCATAAGAGGCACGACTTTGCCGATCAATTTTATGGTAAATACGGGCAGTCCGTCAGGAGAATTTAATGAATTTAGAAAAACTCGTCACCGTGATGCGTCAACTCTCGCTCGAAGCGGGGGACAAGATCATGGAAGTTTACAATAGTCCTGACTTTGAAATTAAGACCAAGAGCGACGAAAGCCCAGTGACCGAGGCCGATGAAGCTGCTGATGCGATCATCTCGGCTGGATTGCGGGCTGCGTTTCCTGATGTGGCACTCGTGACCGAAGAGCAAGCTGACAGCCACGGCCAAGATGTTTCAACGTTTTTGATTGTTGATCCGCTCGACGGTACCAAAGAATTCATCAACCGCCGCGGCGATTTCACTGTGAACATTGCTTATGTTCTGGATGGTTCGCCTGTGCGCGGTATTGTCTATGCACCTGCAAAAGAACGCCTGTTCTACACCGATGCCGGCGGGAACGCGGTCGAAGAAATCGGTCCGTTCAATAAAGAGACCGTTGGCGAATTGAAGCCTATTCGTGTGTCAAAACCTGATAATGAGGCGCTGTTTGTGGTTGCTTCGAAATCGCACCGCGATCAGGCAACAGATGACTATTTGGCGAAATACAAATCTAAAGATTTGAAGTCCGCCGGCTCTTCGCTGAAGTTCTGCCTTGTTGCCACGGGTGAGGCCGATCTCTATCCGCGCGTTGGCCGCACGATGGAGTGGGATACGGCTGCTGGACACGCTGTCTTGGTCGGCGCAGGTGGCGACGTTGTGCGTTTCGACAACCATCAGCCACTTCGCTACGGCAAAGAGGGCTTCGCGAACCCGTTCTTTATCGCCTATGCGCCGGGCGTTGATCTCAAGGAGGCTTAAGTGTCCACACTCATCGTAATCCCAGCACGTTTTGCTTCCACTCGCTATCCGGGGAAGCCTCTTGTTGAGCTAAAGGGCGCAACGGGTGAAGCGAAAAGCCTGATCAAGCGCAGCTGGGAAGCCGCGATGATGGTTCAAGGCGTGGACAAGGTTGTCGTTGCGACTGACGACGACCGCATTCGCGAGGCTGCGGAAGCGTTCGGTGCCGAGGTCGTTATGACCTCTGAGTCCTGCCAGAACGGCACAGAGCGTTGCGCAGAAGCGTTTGATAAACTGGGCGGCGGTTACGATGTTGTTGTGAACCTTCAAGGTGACGCACCCTTGACCCCGCATTGGTTCGTCGAAGAGCTGATCAAGGGTCTAAAGGCGAGCCCCGTTGCCGAAGTTGCGACACCTGTTCTGCGGACCGAAGGTGAAGCTCTCAACGGGTTCCTTGAAGATCGCCGCGCTGGGCGTGTTGGTGGCACGACCGCTGTGTTCGGCATCGACTATAACGCACTCTATTTCAGCAAAGAGGTCATTCCCTACACTGGCAAGACTTACGCTGATGACGAAGAAACACCCGTTTTCCACCACGTCGGTGTCTATGCCTACCGTCCCTCTGCTTTGGCCGCTTACCCGCGCTGGGCTGCTGGCCCGTTGGAAAAACTGGAAGGGCTTGAACAGCTTCGTTTTCTTGAACGTGGCGTACATGTTCTCTGCGTTGAGGTCGAAGCCCGTGGTCGCCAATTCTGGGAATTGAATAACCCCGAAGACGTGCCGCGCATCGAAGCGATGCTCAAGAAAATGGGAGCGGCGTGAGCGCGGCTCCTGTCAGCGTAATTGTCGTCAGCCGCGACCGTCCGCAGCATTTGCGGCGGTGCGTGAAGGGGCTGATGCAGCTATTGCACCCGAATTTCGAAATCATTGTGGTCGCGGATCAACGCGGCTGCGAAGAGATGGCCGCGGGTGGATTTGCGAAAAGCATCAAGTTGATCCCGTTCGATGAGGCCAACATTGCTGCAGCGCGCAATGCAGGGCTTGAGGTGGCGGCAGGGACCATCGTCGCGTTTATCGATGACGATGCGATCCCAGAGCCGACGTGGCTCGACCACCTCGTCGGACCAATAGCGAGCCGTCAGGCCGTTGCTGCTGGGGGCTATGTGCGCGGTCGCAATGGAATTTCTTTTCAATGGAAAGCCCGCGACGTGCGTCCGAACGGGTGGTCAGAGGAACTGCTTCTCGACAGTGATGAACCGATTTGTGTTGAAGGCTCAGCACAGCAAGGCATCAAAACCGAAGGCACGAATATGGCCTTTGATCGTGATTTGCTCTGCAAGCTAGGTGGCTTTGATTCTGCGTTTCAGTTCTATTTGGACGAAACAGACCTGAACATGCGTCTGGCGGGATTGGAAATGACAACAGCGATTGTCCCGCGTGCTCAGGTTCATCATGGTTTCGCAGCCAGTGATAAGCGTCGTGAGGACCGTGCGCCGACAACGCTTTTTCCAATCGGTCGGAGCTTGAAGGTTTTCCTGCGCAAGCACTTGCCCGAGGCGAAGCACGGTCCTGTCATCGACTCCGAAGTCAAAGCCCAACGTCGGCGTTTGATTGAGCATATGATCGCAGGTCGGATTGAGCCGAAGGATGTGTCAGTGCTCATGGCGACGATGACCCAAGGTCTGCTTGAGGGTGAAACCGCGAATATCGCTCCACTAGCGCCTATTTCGCCGTCAAAAGAGCCGTTCTTGAAGTTTGAAAAAGACGTCGCTGACGCAGGGCACATGGCGTTGGTTGGGCGTTGGTATTCCTGGTCTCGGGTCAAGGCAGCTGCGCGAATGGCCCGCGAAGAAGGCTACCGTGTGACTGTGTTCCGCTACAGTCTAACAGCTCTGTTCCATCACGTTCGGTTCCAAGAAGACGGCATCTGGTTACAGCGCGGTGGTTTGTTTGGTCGCTCTGATCGGTCAGATCCTATGTTCCGTCTGTGGACAAAAAAGTCACGAACCGCACATGAAATGAGCCGATTGGCTGGGATCAGAGACAAATTTCCGTAGCATTGGGCTGAAACGTGCCGAGCGTGTCGATACTGTTACTTATTGTGAATAAGGCGATGTGAACGGCATTTTTGTTGTGATAGGCGGCAGCTGTTAAAAAATTTAGCCAAGTTAATTGGAGTACGACATGAGCAGAAAAGTAACCAAAGCGATTTTCCCGGTTGCTGGTCTCGGAACGCGGTTTTTGCCCGCAACCAAATCGGTCCCGAAAGAGATTATGACTCTCGTGGATCGCCCATTGATCCAATACGCGATCGATGAGGCTCGCGAGGCAGGTATTACCGATTTCATCTTCGTTACGTCCAAAGGGAAATCTGCGCTCGAGGATTATTTTGACCGCTCGGTCGAGCTGGAAACTGACCTCGAAGCGAAGGGCAAACATGAACTGCTCGACGTTTTGAAGAGCACCTACATGGAGAGCGGCGCGATTGCGTATATTCGTCAGCACCGTGCTTTGGGTCTGGGTCACGCGGTCTGGTGTGCCCGTCGTTTGATTGGCGATGAACCCTTTGCCGTCATGCTGCCTGACGACGTGATCGCGGCTGATAAACCCTGCTTGAAGCAGATGGTCGAAGCTTACGAAGAAACGGGCGGCTGCATGGTTGCCGCTATGGAAGTCCCGCAGGAGAAGGCGTCGTCCTACGGTCTTTTGGATGTCAAAGCTGACATGGGCTCGGTTGTTTCGGTCAAGAACATGGTTGAGAAGCCAAAGCCCGAGGATGCGCCGTCAAACCTCGCTGTTATTGGCCGTTATATTCTGACCCCCGACGTGATGCGGAACCTTGAGACCATTGATCGTGGTGCGGGTGGTGAATTGCAGCTAACCGATGCGATCGCAGAAGAACTGCGTCAGAACCGCAATGTGTTCGGCTATCGTTTCGAAGGCCAGCGTTTCGATTGCGGTTCTAAGGCAGGCTTCTTGCAGGCAACTGTTGCGTTTGGTCTTGCTCGGTCGGACCTTCGCGGTGAATTCGAAACGTATCTTGATGATCTCTACGCGGTTCGTCAGGCCCAACTTTAAGGGCGAAGTTTATGACAACTGTTCTGGTAACGGGTGGTGCGGGCTATATTGGCTCGCACGCGTGCAAAGCGCTCAAGGCGGCGGGTTATACGCCCGTCACCTTTGATAACTTGATCACGGGTTGGGAAGACGCCGTAAAATTCGGTCCATTTGAACGCGGTGATTTGCTTGATCGCGCGCGCTTGGACGAGGTTTTTGCAAAGCATAAACCCGTTGCCGTGATGCACTTTGCGGCGCTGAGCCAAGTTGGGGACAGTATGAAAGATCCAGGGAGCTATTGGCGAAACAACGTTAGCGGGTCCCTGAACCTGATTGAGGCCGCTGTCGATGCGGGCTGTATGCAATTCGTATTTTCGTCGACCTGTGCCACCTATGGCGAACAGGATGGCGTGACGCTCGACGAAACCTGTGTTCAGCAGCCGATCAACGCCTATGGCGCGTCCAAACGCGCCATTGAGGACATGTTGGTTAATTTTGGTCAGAGCCATGGCCTGCGGTCAGTGATTTTCCGATATTTCAACGTCGCGGGCGCCGATCCCGAATCTGAAGTCGGCGAATTCCATCAGCCAGAGACACACCTCATTCCGCTCATGCTGGATGCGATTGACGGTAAGCGCGCGGCGTTGACGATCTTTGGTACCGATTACGATACGCCTGATGGCACCTGCATTCGTGACTATGTTCACGTTTGCGATCTTGTTGATGCGCATGTGTTGGGCGTTAAGTGGCTCGAAGATGGCAAAGATGGTCGGGTGTTCAATTTGGGCACAGGCAGCGGCTTTTCCGTCCGCGAAGTCGTGGCGCATTCTGCCGAGGTCACGAACAAAGAGGTCCCGATGATCGAAGGGGATCGCCGACCCGGTGATGCAACGAAATTGGTATCAGGTAGCACGCGTGCAATTGAGGAGTTGGGTTGGGCGCCGTCTCGGTCTACACTTCGTCAAATGATTACAGACGCGTGGCGTTGGCACCAAAGTGGACACTATAATAAATAACGCTTCAGGCAGGGTTCTGGACATCACACGTCTGGTTGGGCGTGCGGGTCGAGTCCTGACGGGTGTTGATCGTGTCGAACTAGCCTATCTGCGCCGTTTCCTAGCCGATGATGTCCCTTGCTATTTCATCGCCCGAACGTCCTACGGATATGTTTTGCTCGATCGTTCTGGCGGGCAATCCATTCTTCGGGCGACATTGAAAGGTGAGTGGGGGCAGTCAGACCTTCTTTCGCGTCTCAGGTTCAAGATGCCAAAGCGTGTTCAGGCAGCTCAAAGCTTTGTTCGCAAGCATCGTGTCGCCCGTTGTGGACGCAGCCGATTGGCGTTGATGTTATCAGAGCATCTGCCCAACGGTGTCGATCTCTACATTGTTGGGCATACGAATTTGGAGTTCGAATTCGTTTCTGCGTTCAAGTTAAGCGTCGATGCGCGTGTCCACGTGATGATCCACGATACGATCCCGTTGGATTATCCAGAGGTTCAGCGTCCGCAAACCGTCACCGACTTCAATCGGCAACTGCGTGTCGTGTCCGAAGAAGCCGACCGTGTGATCGCAGTGTCTAAGGTCACGAGCGATAGCCTAACACCGCATCTGCAGCGGCACGGGCGCGTTCCGCCGATCATTGTGGCGCATCCGGGTATTGATCCCGTGATGCCGCGGTATGCGGAAATTCCGCCAGATCTTGATCTGTCTCGACCGTATTTCGTGACAGTCGGCACCATTGAACCACGGAAGTATCATTCTCTCTTGCTTGAGGTTTGGGAGTCTCTGGATGCCGAAGAGCGACCTCTTTTGCTGATCTGCGGCAACCGTGGTTGGCTGAACCAAACGGTCTTTGAGGCTTTGGATCGTGGTGTGCCCGATGTGATCGAAGTGCCCGGTCTAAGCGATTCTGCTCTCGCGGCGGTCGTGCATGGTTCTAAGGGGATGCTCTTTCCGTCGATTGCAGAAGGTTTCGGGATGCCCCCAATTGAAGCTGCCGCGCTGGGCACGCCTGTCGTTTGCGCAGATTTACCCGTTTACCGCGAAACCTTGGGTGATCGGATTGTTTACCTAGACCCACAAGATAACTATTCTTGGCGGGAAACCGTTAACGAATTAAAGACAAACGAAGACGGGGAGCGGGTTGCCTACGTATCATTGCCAAAGTGGGACGATCACTTTGCGGCTGTGTTGGGAGTAGTGACAGCTTCGCTTGAAAGCTGACTAGGTAAGGGGCCGTTTTGGGGCTTTGGAGATCATACAGGCTAAGGGTTCAGCGTCGCCGCTGGCTCGTTCGTGCGCTGCGCAAGCGTCACGAACTTACGCCTATCGCAGATCGCACCTCTCAAATCCGGAAAAGCGACATCCTGCTTGTCTCGACACTGCGCAACGAAGACGTGCGGTTGCCGTATTTCCTGAAGTATTACCGTGACCTCGGCGTTAACCACTTTCTGATGATCGACAACGATAGCGATGATGGTGGGCGAGAGTATCTTGCGGATCAATCGGACGTTTCGCTTTGGTCGACGGGTAAAAGCTATAAGAGGTCCCGTTTTGGCATCGACTGGGTGAACTGGCTGTTGATGCGATACGGCCACGGGCATTGGACTTTGGTCGTCGATCCAGACGAGCTGTTTGTTTTCCCGTTCTGCGATACGCGACCCATTCGCGCTTTGACCGACTGGCTCGACGCGTCATCGATCAAATCGTTCTCGGCGATGCTGTTGGATATGTATCCAAAAGGCCCCATTTCAGCGATCCCATACCGCCGCGGTGATGACCCCCTAGAGATCGCTAATTGGTTTGATAGCGGAAATTACGCCATCCAGCGGAACCCGTCATTCGGCAACCTTTGGATTCAAGGCGGCCCACGGGCGCGGGCGTTTTTCCAAGAAAACCCGGAACGTGCACCGGCGTTGAATAAGGTCCCATTGGTGAAATGGGATCGTCGTTACGCCTATGTCAGCAGCACTCACATGTTGCTCCCGCGTGGTCTGAACCTCGTTTACGATGAATGGGGCGGCGAAAAGGCATCGGGCATTCTGCTCCATACAAAGTTCCTCGATACGCTGACCGTGAAAGCCCACGAGGAACTCGCGCGTAAACAACATTACGCGGCGAGCCACGAATATAAGGCCTATGTCGCAGGGCTACAGGACAACACTGATCTGTGGTGCAAGTGGTCCGAAAAATACATCAACTGGCGCCAGCTCGAAATTCTGGGCCTTATGTCCAAGGGGAACTGGGCATGACGCAGGTTGGGGTAGTTATGCTGGTTCACACCGCGCTGCATCGTGCAGAGCAGGTGATCCGCAATTGGGTGAAAAGCGGTTGCCCTGTCGTTGTCCATGTCGATGCCAAGGTGAACAAGGCGCGCTACGACAAATTCGTAAGTGCCGTGTCGGACATGCCTGAAGTAACCTTCTCGCCCCGTCATAAATGTGAATGGGGAACATGGGGCATCGTTGCCGCGACCCAAGAGGCCAGCGAAAAGATCCTGCGGGATCATCCATCGGTTACGCATGTCTATTTGGCGTCTGGCTCGTGCTTGCCTTTGCGGCCCGTTGATGAACTGCACGACTATCTGACCGAACGTCCACGCGTTGATTTTATCGAGAGCGCGACAACGGCTGACGTGCCTTGGACGGTCGGCGGGCTTGACCACGAACGTTTCACGCTGCGGTTTCCATTCTCGTGGAAGACCCAGCGCCAGTTGTTCGATTTCTACGTGGACCTGCAGCGCCGCGTGAAATTCAAACGTAAAATCCCCAAGGGCATCGTCCCGCACATGGGCTCCCAATGGTGGTGCCTGACGCGTCAGACCTTGTCTGCCATCCTCGAAGACCCAGATCGACCAACCTATGATCGGTATTTCAAGAAGGTTTGGATCCCCGACGAGAGCTATTTCCAAACGCTGTCTCGTTTGTATTCACCAAACGTTGAGAGCCGTTCGCTGACCTTGTCGAAATTCGATTTCCAAGGGAAGCCGCACATTTTCTATGACGACCACTTGCAGCTTTTGCGGCGGTCGGATTGTTTTGTGGCGCGTAAGATTTGGCCTCATGCGAACCGTTTGTATGACGCCTTCCTTGGACCGTCGGCGGGCCTAAAGGCGGCTGAACCGAACCCCGGTAAAATCGATCGAATTTTTGCCCGCGCGGTTGATCGTCGAACCCGTGGTCGCGCAGGTCTCTACATGCAGAGCCGTTTTCCAAACCAAGACTGGGAAAATGGCGTAACCTGCGGTCCCTATTCGATGTTCGAAGGCTTTACTGAGTTGTTCGAGGATTTCGAACCTTGGTTGGCGAAGGCGACAGGTGCGCGGGTGCACGGTCACTTGTTTGCGCCGGAACGGGTTGAGTTCGAGGGGCGCCAGGCGACTTTTGTTGGTGCGCTTTCTGACTGTCCGAAGTTGCGGGACTACAACACGCGAAGCTTCTTGCGGAGCCTTGTTTGGAATACCCGCGGCGAACGTCAGTGTTTTCAATTCGGCCCACATGACACCCAAGATATCAGCTGGGACGTTGCGCGTGATCCTAACGCACAGATCAGTGTGATTTCTGGTGCATGGGCCGTGCCTTTGTTCCAATCGAACCGCAATTTTGCTGATCTCCGCGAAGAAGCCGCGCGGCTGCAAAGGATCGAAAGCGAACACCTGTTGGCGCTACGTGCGATTTATACAAAGGCGCGCGTCCGTATTTGGACCATGGCCGAGTTTATTGAATCGCCGATGGAAGCGCTGCAAACTGTTGTGGACGAAATCACCGGCAAGAACGTCCGTCGTCTGACCGAAGCCCCCCGGATGGTTGATCTAACAGGCTTTGGGCAGTTCCTACAGAATTTGAAAAATCAGGGGATGCACCCCTACCTCATGGGAGATTTTCCCGTCGATCCCGTGGCCACGAATGAACCGCGCAGTGCGCGAAAACCCTATTTGGTTCGGTAGTTTATGTCGAAATTCGATTACTTTATTGTTTTTGCTGAAATGCGGACGGGGTCGAATTTCCTCGAAGCAAATTTGAACGCTTTTGACGGCATTGAATGCCACGGCGAGGCGTTTAACCCGCACTTCATCGGATACCCGAACAAAGACAATATCTTGGGTGTGTCGCAAGCTCAGCGAGACGCAAATGCAAACCACCTGATTGATACGATCAAAGCGCATTCCGATGGGCTGGGCGGCTTTCGCTATTTCCACGACCACGATCCGCGCGTTTTGGACATTGCCCTGTCTGATCCGCGTTGTGCAAAGATCGTCCTGACTCGAAATCCAGTCGATAGCTATGTGAGTTGGAAAATCGCGCAGGCGACGGGGCAGTGGAAGCTTACGAATGTTAAGAACGTTCGGTCAGAGACTGTCACGTTCAATGCCGAAGAGTTCGAAAACCATCTGACGGCCTTACAGGAGTTTCAAATCTACCTCCTCAACAGCCTGCAAAAGACGGGTCAAACAGCGTTCTATGTGGCCTACGAGGACCTACAAGACGTTGATGTGATGAATGGCCTCGCGGCATTCCTCGGCACGAATGCACGGCTTGAGGCTCTTGATAAGACGCTCAAGAAACAGAACCCAGAGCCGATATCTGAGAAGGTCAGTAACTTCGATGCGATGGAGCGGGCGCTCACGCGGTTGGATCGGTTCAATCTGTCTCGCACGCCGAACTTTGAACCGCGCCGTGGGGCCATGATCCCCCAGTATATCGCGGCGGCCGAGACGCCATTGATGTATATGCCGATCAAAGGTGGACCAGAGGCTGCCGTGGCAGAATGGTTGACCTGTTTGGATGGTGCCCCTGTGATAGAGGGCTTTACCCAGAAAACGGTGCGTCAGTGGAAACGGTCTAATCCTGGGCATCGAGCGTTTACGGTTGTGCGTCATCCTTTGGCACGCGCCCACGCTGCGTTCTGCGCACATATCCTCGGGCTGGATGACGGGCCTGTTTATGGTGAAATTCGCAAGACCCTGCGCCAGATGTTCAAGGTGCCGATTCCAAAAGACACCCCTCCGAGCGAGGCTTATGACGACGATGCCCATCGGGCGGCCTTTTTGTCGTTTCTGAGTTTCCTCAAGGCAAACGTGCAGGCGCAGACGGCGATCAGGGTCGATAACTCATGGGCCTCGCAATGGGCCGTTGTTCAGGGGTTTTCGAATTTCGCGACGCCAGACATTATCATCCGCGAAGACCAACTTCCCTTGGATTTGGCATACCTTGCTGCGTCTGTTGGACGTACGGACGCCCCTGATTTTGCATCCGTGACCGATCCATTCGCGGATCGTTTGGCGCGCATCTATGACGCAGAATTAGAAAAGGCATCTAACGATGCCTATTCACGCGATTACATGAGTTTTGGTTTTGACGCGTGGTGCGCTTAGGCGGCCTGTGTCGACTGCACTTCCGTCAAGATAGCGTGCAGGGTCGCAGGATCGCTATTCGCCCGTAGCTTTGCGCAGATCGCAGGGTCCCGCATTGTGCGCGAGACGAGAGCGAGTGCTTTAAGGTGCTCAACACCAGCAGTGTCAGGGGCCAAGAGTGCAAACACGAGGTCCACAGGCTGGCGATCAACGGAATCAAAGTCGAGCGGCTTCTCGAGACGCAGAAAGATGCCGCGTACGGAGGTCGCATCTTTCAAGCGGGCATGGGGCAAGGCAATGCCGTGTCCCACGCCAGTAGGCCCAAGGTTTTCGCGATCCAACAACGCATCGACAACGTCAGACGCATTAAAGCCGTAGCAATTCTGCGCCAAGTCGGCGAGGTCATGGAACAACCGTTTCTTGCTGGTCGAAGACGTGATTGTCTTGACCGCATCGGTCTTCAGAATATCCGAAAGTTGCATTAAATCGCCTTGGGCCTTTCGACGGCATAAGTCGATTACTTCGGATCGACCCAGCCTATGTTTCCGTCTTCCCGGCGGTAAACTACGTTCAGTCCGCCGTGTTTTTCGTTTCTAAAGACCTGGACCGTGCTATGGGCCAACTCCATCTGCATCACCGCTTCACCAACTGAAATGGATGGAATTTTGGTTTCCATCTCAGCGATGATCATCGGCGCGACAGCTGCTTCGCTCTCGTCTTCCGACTCCTCGGTTGCGGCGAGGATATAAGAGGAACTGGCCATAAGTTCAACCGGAGTTGTCCTTTCGGAGTGGTGATCCTTCAACCGACGTTTGTAGCGGCGGAGTTGTTTGTCCATTTTTTCGCAGCAGCTGTCAAAAGCTGCATAGATTTCATGTGCATGCGACTTTGCTTGGGCCGTAAGGCCAGTCGATAGGTGGACAACGGTTTCGCAAACAAATTCGGGACCGGACTTGGAGAAGATAACAACCGCATCGGTTGGTCGACCTGCGTATTTGCCTAACGTCTCACCGAGTTCGGTTTTGACGTGGCTCTGCAGGGCTTCGCCGATATCAATTTGTTTTCCGCTGATTTGGTAACGCATGGTATCTCCTCTTCACTTGCTTACACGACCATAGAAAAGCATTCGCGAGTCAACGCGGCTGGTATGATGGTGTGTGGGATAAGATGACAGTTGGTCTGAGCGCGTCCGTCAGGCTGGTGAGCCTGCGAAGGAACGCGAAGGGGAACAAATTGTGTCATCGCCTTCATGACACGACCGTTCCGAAGTTTTGTCAATGACCCACTTCGGCTAGCGGCGAAAATCGGTCAGTTCACGCGGAACGTATTGCCCAGATAAACGCGGCGCACGTTTTCGTCGCGCACCACGTCTTCAGTGGTGCCAGACATGAGGACTTTGCCATCGTGAAGGATGTATGCGCGGTCCACAATTTCCAATGTTTCCCGTACGTTATGATCAGTGATCAGAACGCCGATACCTCGGTTTTTCAGATCAGATACGAGATGCCGAATTTCACCTACGGCGATCGGGTCAACGCCTGCAAAGGGTTCGTCGAACAGCACATATTTCGGACCCGCAGCAAGGCAGCGGGCGATTTCAACGCGACGACGTTCCCCGCCTGACAGCGCGAGGGCGGGCGCACGGCGGAGGTGTTCGATGCTGAATTCGCTGAGTAGGCTTTCGAGTCGTTCACGGCGGCTCTTGGGGTCACTCTCGCAAATTTCGAGGATCGACATGATGTTGTCTTCGACGTTGAGGCCGCGGAAGATCGACATCTCTTGGGGAAGATAGCCGATGCCAAGACGGGCTCTGCGATACATGGGTAGGGCAGTCACGTCGCGGCCATCCACGATCACCTTACCGCCTTCGGGCGAAACGAGGCCCGCAATCGAGTAGAAGGTCGTTGTTTTACCGCAGCCGTTTGGACCGAGCAGGGCGACCACCTCACCACGATTGAGACGTAGTGTTACGTCCCGAATGACGGTACGCTTTTTGTAGCTTTTCCGCAGATTGACGATTTGCAGACCAACATCGCCTTCGGTGACAGAGAGGTCAGTCATCAATTGTTGTCCTGTTGCGTGAGCGTCGTCCGCACCCGACCATCAAGCTGCGCTTCGCCTGTGTCGAGGTTCACAGTCATCCGTTCTGAGGCAATCGAGCTGGCGCCTTGGGTCAACATAACGTTGCCTGTCATGATGAGTCGACGGTCGGTGAGGTTGTATTCAGCACGATCCGATTGGGCAGCATCGTTTTCGGTGACAAAGATCACATGACCTTCGGCCAAAAGGCGGGAAATATCGCCGCTGGCTTCGAGGTAGATCACCTCAACGCTGTCGGCGGACAGGCGCAAGGTCCCTTGGGCAATCACGACATCGCCCGTAAATACAGCCGATCCAGTGTCCCGATTCACGGTAAGAGATTCGGACGCGATTTCGACGGGCGCAGTCGCATCGGCGGAAAATCCGTCCAGCGCAATATTCGTTTGCGCGATGGCTGGCGATGCCAGCAAAAGCGACAGGGCAAACAAATATCCGCGTTTCAAAGACATATGATTATTCCTCGGGTTGAGGCTGATATATCAGCCTGACCCCGTTGTTGAAAACAATTAGCTGCGGTTCGTCTGAATCTGGCGTGATCGTCAATCGGCCAGCGGTCAGGCTTCCATATGGAGCGCGGACCTCAAGCGGATCGGTCGTTTCGAGACTACCATCAGTGAGGGATGTGACGAGGCCTCTGGTCTCCATCAGATATCCATCGGATGTGGTCACCCGAGCGAGGTTATCGAGCGTGACAACCTTTGCATTGGAATCGAGCTTTCCAATTCCCGCAGACACGGTGGTCTCAATCCCGTCGATGGTGGTCATGTTGACTACAATGGCTTCGGCAATGAGCCCATTATCTGTGTCGGGGTCCTGTCGCGCGACATCTGCTTCAATTGTGTAGGTCCCGCCTGTCTCGCTCATGCCAACCATTTTGGGCGCGGAGAGCCGTGGCTGTCGCGCGATTTCCTCGATATCGGCATATGGAATCTGGCTTGTGTCACCCACATTTCGGGCAATCAAGAAAAGTGTCGACAACAGCACAATTGCGCTCAGGGGGAGAACCACCTTAGCCCAAGAGACGAACTGGCTGTAGGCGTCGTTTTGCACCTGTTACACCACACCTGCACGTAGGCAGTCGTGGATGTGGAGGATGCCTACGACCCGACCCGACTGCACAGGATCCTCGACGAATAGACAGGTGATCTTCTTTTCGTTCATCACGGCAACGGCTTCTTCAGCGAGGGCGTCGGGGCCAATGGTACGGGGTGATTTGGTCATCACTTCACCCGCGGTATGATCCAGTAGACCGTCCATATGTCGGCGCAAGTCGCCGTCGGTTACGATGCCACAGAGATAACCATCGGAGTTGAGAACGCCAACGACGCCGAACCCTTTTTGACTGATGGTGAGCAAAGCATCGCCCATCGCTGCGTTTTCCTCGATGAGTGGGATGGTATCGTCTTTATGCATCAGATCGCGCACTTTGGAGAGGCGCGCGCCCAGCTTGCCACCTGGGTGGAATTGGCGGAAATGTTCCGCGCCAAATTCGCGGTGTTCCATCAGTGCAACGGCCAGCGCATCCCCGAGCGCGAGCGTCATCGTGGTCGAGATGGTTGGAACAACGCCGTGACCGCAGGCTTCGCCCAACTGCGGGAGCAGCAACTGAACGTCCGCCTGTTGCATAAGGGAACTCTCTGCGCGAGACGCGATGCCGATCATCGTGATCCCAAATCGGCGCGTATGAGCGATGAGATCGGCCAGTTCAGGTGTTTCGCCAGAGTTCGACAGAATCAGAACGACATCGCCTTTGGTAATCATGCCCAGATCGCCATGCGATGCTTCGGCGGGGTGTACGAAATGCGCTGGCGTTCCAGTGGAGGCCAAAGTCGCGGTGATCTTTTTCCCGATGTGACCCGACTTGCCCATGCCCGACACGATCACGCGGCCCGGCGCGTTGAGGATCATTTCTGCGGCTTGGGCGAGATTGTCACCAATCGTCTCGGCCAGAACGGTTAGCGCACGCGATTCGTCTTCGATCACGCGGCGGGCGGTGTTGATGAGCTTTTCTCTATCCATGTCAGTGCGAAAAAATGTCCATATCGGGCCAGCCTGCAATGTCGAGCTGTGCACGGGTTGGTAGGAAATCAAAACAGGACTGGGCAATCTCTGTGCGGCCTTCGCGGGCGAGCTTTTTATCCAGTTCAGTTTTCAAACGATGAAGATACAGTACGTCCGACGCGGCATAGTCTAACTGCGCGTTGGTAAGTGTTTCCGCGCCCCAATCGCTCTGTTGTTGCTGCTTGGAAATATCGACGCTCAGGAGTTCTTGCAGAAGATTTTTGAGACCATGGCGGTCCGTAAACGTGCGGATCAGTTTTGACGCGATCTTTGTGCAATAGACTGGAGCTGTGAGCGCACCAAAGGTTTTGTACATCGCTGCGATATCAAAACGGCCGAAATGGAACAGTTTCAGGACGTTTGGATCGGTCAGCATTTTGCACAGATTTGGCGCTTCGGTCTGACCAAAGGCGACCTGAACGATGTGGCAGTTCCCATCGCCGCCCGACATCTGAATAAGACAAAGACGGTCACGATGCGGGTTCAGACCCATCGTTTCACAATCAATCGCGACGATGTTCCCGAGGTCTAGTCCGTCGGGGAGGTCATTCTGATACAGGAAGTTCGCCATAAATATCGTTCCAGAGTCTTTGGCCTAAGGCTTTGGAACGGGTCTAGTCCTGCTGTCGCTATCGCGCAACCTCGGGATGGAGCGCAGATGTCTGCGAAAACGGCGGAAACACGCCGTACTAGGCGTAGTTTGTTCCATAAAACATGAGATGGGGAGTTTTATGGTGCCCAGAAGAGGACTCGAACCTCCACGACCTTGCGGTCACTGGCACCTGAAGCCAGCGCGTCTACCAATTCCGCCACCCGCCCGGTGAGCGGCCTTGAGGCGCGGGAACACTAGCGCACCCGTGCCGCACAGCCTCCGCGCAGGCGATGTCTACGATCGGCAGTCCGTTCGGCACGCATGCCCCGGATTCCTTCGCAGGATTCCCCCGTCGCCGGTGGAAGGCCACTTCGCCCCATGCGCATCCCAGGATCCAGCCAGGCAGCCACCCGCGCCAGCGCACCCGCCCGCGTGCTGGGACGCTACGACCTGATCGCCGTGATCGGGCGCGGCGCGACCTCGCGCGTGTACCGGGCACTGGACCGCGCCACGGGGCGTGAGGTGGCGGTGAAGGAGATCCCCGTGGACCTCGGGCTGGAGAAGCGCGTGGCCGCCGAGATCCGCGCCGCGTCGCGACTGGAGCACCCCGGGGTGGTCCGCATGCTGGACTGGGGCGAGGACTCCGAATCGCTGTACCTGGTGAGCGAGCTCGTGGATGGCCCCTCGCTCGAAAAGGTCTATGCGGATGCACCACCCGGCGACCGCGCCGTCGCCGAGATGGCCGCCGACGTCCTCGACGCCCTCGACCACGCGCACGAGCGCGGCGTGATCCACCGCGACATCAAGCCTGCCAACATCCTCGTGGACGACCACGGATACGCACGGGTGGCGGACCTGGGCGTGGCGCGCCTGTCGGGCGAGACGGGCATGACCCAGACCGGCGGCGTGGTGGGCACCATGGCCTACATGGCCCCCGAGCAGGCCACCGGCGAGCAGGTGA
>NZ_JALRGW010000229.1:0-517 GCF_023253315.1 Aestuarium sp. | reverse complement strand
CCAGTCCCGAACCCGCATTCCCTTTTCGGTAGGACCGTCTAGAAGCTCAGCGACCTTTTTGTTCGAACTGACCTCCACCAGGATGGCATCGCTGTCCGCCGAGAGCACGAGCCCTGCAGAGTCGCGGTCAATCTTCAATCTGCCAAATCTCGATATGGTGTTTCGAATCTCCTGTACCACGCCCTCGGGAAGGTCATACTTCTTCCAGCGCTCTAGGGAAGAGATTATGAAGTCTGCGTCATGGCCGGCAGCCCGGGCGTTCCAGAGCCCGAGCCGAGTGATTCGGTAGGTGTGAATATGCTCGGGAGCCCGCTCCAACTCGGCAAAAATCGCAAGCTCGTGCCTGGCATCCTGGGCCTCGGGATGGTCCGTTTCAAGCAGGACAGTGCGGTCCGATTGAACGATTAGTGGCCCGGGCATCCCAAAATCCTAACTGAGCGTCACCGAGCGAATCCTGCCAATTGGGAGGGTGCGCTCTGCCTGTTTTTCCTCGTCTCTGCCTCGCAGTCTGCTCCCT
>NZ_JALRGW010000228.1:0-518 GCF_023253315.1 Aestuarium sp. | reverse complement strand
ATCCGCATTCATCTCCGGCCCGCCTTCATCTGCCAGCGAGCGCAGCGGGACGAATTTCATCCCGTGGCAGCCCGAGCAGACTTCGCGGTAAACTTGGAAGCCGCGACGCAGTTGCTCTTGGTCGTATTTCCCGAAGGGGCCCTCAAACGAGAAGGCGTGATCTTCGACATGTCCGCCACCGCCAGCGGCAAGGGCTGCGCCCGTGCCGATAGCGAGTGCCGAGATTGCGGAAAGAATGAGTTTCTTCATCTTGTCAGTCCTTTCCCTTACTCGGCTTTGCCGTAGTGGGCATTGAAATCGTCCTCGATGGTCGCCGGCATCGGAAGCGGTTTCTCAATCACACCCAGCAGCGGCAGGATGACGAAGAAATAGCCGAACCAATAGGTCGCGCCCAGCAGGGAGATGTAGGGGTAGATGCCATCGGTCGGCATTGCGCCCACCCACATCAGAACCACGAAATCAACTGCGAGGAGCCAGAACCACCATTTGAACATCGGACGATATTGGCCCGAACGAAC
>NZ_JALRGW010000227.1:0-518 GCF_023253315.1 Aestuarium sp. | reverse complement strand
CCGCTTGTTTCAAACTGGCGATGGCCTGGTGCGACGTATCTTCGCAGGCAATGTGGCAACGCCCGCAGCCGATGCAGGCGGCCTGATCGATCTTGGCGATCACCTGGTAGTTGATATCCAGGTACTTCCAGTCCGTAGTATTGCCCACGGCGTGCCCGGAAAAATCCTGCAGACTGGTGTAGCCCTGACTGTCCATCCAGCGCGACAGGCCGTCCTTCATTTCTTCGACGATGCGAAAGCCATGCAGCATCGCCGCCGTACACACCTGCACGGCGCCGCAGCCGAGGGCGACGAATTCCGCCGCATCGCGCCAGTTGCCGATGCCGCCAATGCCGCAGATCGGCAGGCCGTGGGTCTGCGGGTCGCGGGCGATTTCGGCGACCATGTTCAGCGCGATCGGCTTGACCGCCGAGCCGCAGTAACCGCCGTGGGTGCTCTGGGTGCCGACCGTCGGCAGGGCGACCATGCGTTCCAGGTCCACGCTGGTGATGGAGTTGATGGTGTTGATCAGCGACACC
>NZ_JALRGW010000226.1:0-518 GCF_023253315.1 Aestuarium sp. | reverse complement strand
CCCATCCGTTAACATACTAACCTGAGCATGTTACAAAACTGCTCATTTCTTAACATAGGAGATGACATGTATACAGTAATCAGCAGACCTAATTGTTCATGGTGTGACAAAGCTATGGACTTGTTGTACGATGTTGGAATTGAGTATGAAAAGGTGGACATGACAAGGGAGCCTTGGGTACGTACCCTTATTCTCAAGACAGATATTACCACAGTCCCACAAGTATTCGATCACAATGGTGTTCTGATTGGTGGTTATGAAGAGTTAGCACAGCACATCAACAACCTTGACATCTATCAGTAAGTAAACTAAGCTTAACTTATCTCCACTTAGCTCAGTTGGATAGAGCAAGTGACTTCTAATCACTAGGTCGGGCGTTCGAGTCGCTCAGTGGAGGCATACGGTATGGAGGTAACCATGGAATTTAGAGATGTAGTAGGGTACGAAGACCTGTTTATGGTATCTGACACAGGTGTTGTATATAGCAAGCGTACCGAAAAGACACTCAAGCAGTGTCA
>NZ_JALRGW010000225.1:0-519 GCF_023253315.1 Aestuarium sp. | reverse complement strand
CGTGCTGACTCTTCGTGTAGTTGGCGGCAAAGATGCCCGACAATAAGACCTTTGTATAGCGATGAGAACAGCAGATGAGCAACAGCTGCGCCACTTCGCTGATCGCGGCGCGGCGGCAGCCCACGCGAAAGCCCCGAGCTGAACACCGGAGGCCCGTGAAAGCCCGTAACACTGCTGCAGACAGCAGCTTGGAGCTGGACCTAGACTACTTGAGCAGTAGCAGAGCACTCACCCGGGCATTCTTGGAGCCGGAGTCCGGGCGGTTCGGGGTCCGTACTTTAAAGTTATAGGGGCGAAGTGCGCTTCTCGAATATAACGCGAAAGGAGCCGGGCCTATGCGCCAGTTTACAACGCCAGCTACCAGCAGGCATGTGCATTTGGCACCCCGCGCGTCCCTCGCCAGCAGCCTGTGCGCTCAACGTCGCTTTTTGCGCTATAAGAAGACGAGGGCGTACTGGTACTCACCCCGGTCGCAGCGCTCGAGGACCTCGGCGGGGAGCCCCACGCTGAGGTCGGACC
>NZ_JALRGW010000224.1:0-519 GCF_023253315.1 Aestuarium sp. | reverse complement strand
TTGGATGAAGACCACCTCGCCGCGCTGAAAACCCTGTGCGAGGGGCTGGAGCCGGCAAGTTTTTCTGAACATCTGGCCTGGTCCACCCATGAGGGTGCCTTTTTGAATGACCTGCTTCCCCTGCCCTATACGGCGGCGACACTTGTACAGGTGTGCAATCACATCGACCGCGTGCAAGAGGTGCTGCGCCGCCCGATCCTTTTGGAAAACCCCTCTGCCTATGTGGCATTTGCCGAAACCAGCATGGCCGAGGTGGATTTCCTGACCGAGATTGCCCGCAGCACGGGCTGTGGTTTGCTTTTGGATGTGAACAACGTCTATGTCTCGGCCATCAATCAGGGCTTTGATCCCTTGGGCTATATCCGGGCCTTTCCGCTTGCGCTGGTGGGCGAAATCCATCTGGGCGGGCATGACGAAGACCGCGACAGCGCCGGGCGCCCTTTGCTGATCGACAGCCACGGTGCCGAAGTGGTGGATCCGGTCTGGGAGCTTTATGGCGAAGCCATTCGCCAGGGCGGG
>NZ_JALRGW010000223.1:0-520 GCF_023253315.1 Aestuarium sp. | reverse complement strand
CCGCTGCTCCCTGAAGCCCCCCTCATCGAAGAGCAGCTTCGATGAGCGCCCTGTCCGTGGCCTTGATCACCCGTGACTGGACTGGACTACTTGAGCAGTAGCAGAGCACTCACCCGTGGCTTTGGCTGCTCTTGGACTTGCTGTCCACCACCAGGGCCACGGGGTCCATTTGGTGAAAAAAAAAACGAAGATGATTGATGTGTTCTAAGATCTGGGTTGGTACCAGAAAATAGGGAAGTAACGGAGTAAAGTAGGCTTGTTTTCGGCTCAGGTACCGGCGATCCGGCCACGTAAAAATACCAACGGTTTTTCGTACTAAAAAGCCAACGATTTTTCCAAAAAGCGCCTCGAATACCCCCGATTTATAAAGCAGTGCCGGCTATGGACCAACAAAAGCGAGTTACCTCGGAGTTCTTTTCTCCAATCCAAAAATCGCTGTTGATCTGGCCGAGTTACATCCGAAACGTCGAAAACCACGTTATTCACTTCAGGTGCTGTAACCCCCAAAAGTTGAGCTGCC
>NZ_JALRGW010000222.1:0-522 GCF_023253315.1 Aestuarium sp. | reverse complement strand
CTGAGGGGGGGGCACGAAATTAATGGCAGGTAGAAAATTCTCTTTCGCTTGGGCCCACACGCATTCCCAACAGTAAAGAAACGATCGCGAATAGCGTCCGCGACGTTTGATACAAGATGCAGGGCAGCTCTTTGATCGGGTGATCCGCCAAGCCACGGCGGTGAACGATCACGGAAGGAAGACTTTGGGCTCGCCTCCTGGGCCCCCATTGCAATTGAAGAAGGAGCTGCTAGGCGCCACGGCTCAGACCGGTCGTGCAGCTCAGGCCCGCCTTGTGCCCGAGCACCTGGGCGGGCTCAAAGCAAGCTCTTGAGGACGAGACTTGAGCCCTCTTGTGGACTTGTTCCCAGTTTCAGGGCGCATGAGGCCCACTTCTACCCGCAGCATTGGCTTCTGTGCCATACTTTAATGCCCGGGTGAGTGCTCTGCTACTGCTCAAGTAGTCCACTCCAGTATGGGTATGTATTAGTTCGAGTTCGAGTTCGAGTACAGTACTCCGCAGTTCCACGCCGACTCCGCCAC
>NZ_JALRGW010000221.1:0-523 GCF_023253315.1 Aestuarium sp. | reverse complement strand
CCTCCTTTACTTCTTCAGTGTAGTAATTGGCGTGGTCTCCTAGTTGTCGGCGTAGTTCAGTGCAGTAAACGGCGTAGTCGAGCGGAGTTTTGCCGTCCTGCGCGGAGCAGGGATGTCAGTGTGTATCATAGGGGGATGCGTTCGTGCGTGGCGTACGCACATCTCAGATCACACACGAAGCGCAGCGGACACGCGCCAAGAATCACCGCGTTGTGTCAGAAAGATAGCATGTGCTTCCAATATTTACAAACATATATACGTGCGCACCCATGCAAATGCAGATGCACACACACACACACACACACACACACACACACAATGTGTGTAGATATCTATACATGCTGGCAGGGATTGTTACGAGCAATCCGAATGCCTGTCTGCAACTCTAGCAGCGCTTGTTTCACGGACGCGTGAGGTAGATGGCTCAAATATGAGTGAGAACACAATCCTGAAATCCTTCAAAGATACAACGACAGAGAGAGAGAGAGAGACAAACACACCTAATCAAAGGCATCATAATACT
>NZ_JALRGW010000220.1:0-527 GCF_023253315.1 Aestuarium sp. | reverse complement strand
AATAGCGGTCTCCTTCACGCCCGGGCCCAACACAGCCCTTTCCGCCACCATGGGTGCACAAGGGGGGCTCAAAAGTGCCTTGCCATTTGTCATCGGCGTACCCTTTGGTTGGGGCTTGCTACTAACCAGCAGCGTCCTGGGTATCAGCGCAGTTTTGGCCAACGTGGCAAGCGCGCGACTGGGCGTCGCCATTTTGGGTACAGGCTATCTGCTGTGGTTAGCCAAGCGCTTGGCAACCGCGCCCGCTTTACCAGCTGACACACCGGCGGCAGCGCTGGCGCCCACGGTCGGATTCAAGGGTGCGGTCGCATTGCAGTTTGTGAATATCAAGGCATGGATGTTGTCATTCAGCATCGTGGCGGGCTGGCTTTCTGGGCCAGCGGCAACGCTCGAGCGATTTGTGGTGGTCTTGCCCACCTTGATGGCGTTCGCTTTTTTCAGCAATTTGCTTTACGCCTGGATCGGCGCCGCCCTCCGGCAATGGTTGCGAGAAGGCAAACGCCTGAAACGCTTCAACCAAACCATGG
>NZ_JALRGW010000021.1:0-47836 GCF_023253315.1 Aestuarium sp. | reverse complement strand
GTCCTTGTGTAGCCATTCCAAAAGCACTAAAAATAGCCGGTTTACAATTGAAAGATATTGAACAGACAGAGCTCAATGAAGCGTTTGCTGCTCAAGCGTTAGCCGTGATTCAAGAAGCAGGGCTAAATCCTGAAACAGTCAACGTAAATGGAGGAGCCATAGCCCTTGGGCATCCTTTAGGATGTACGGGTGCGAAATTAAGTATTCAGCTTTTGGAAGAAATGAAACTGCGAAAGCAACAGTATGGAATGGTTACTGCTTGTGTTGGTGGAGGTCAGGGTATTGCCGGTATTTTTGAACGATTCGATTAAGTGACTATAGAAAGTCTTAGTTTAGGAAAGCGAGAGCTTCAAAAACAACAGGTTCGCGAACGTTTGTTTGGACGGACCTAATGACGATTGACCTGAATGATCCTCTGACTTTGATCGCGATTGTGGGGGCTGCGTTTGCGCTGGTTCTTGTCATCCTGCTGATCATGGTTGTGAAGCGTGCAGGGCAATCGACGCAGATGGCGCAGATCGTGGCGAGCCAGATGGGCGGCGTGACCCAGCGAGTACAAATGTTGTCGGACGGTCAGCAGCAGTTGTTTGGCGGCCTGACATCGGTGACCGAGGCGCAGGCGCAGTCGCAGGCCAATATGCTCAAGCTGATGGAACAGCGGTTGCAGAACGTGACCGAGATGATGAACCGCAATTTGACGACCAGTGCCAAAACCACAGCGGCGTCACTTGGCGAACTACAGCAGCGGTTAAAGACCATCGACAAGGCCCAAGAGAACATCACCAAACTGTCCGGCGATGTGCTGAGCCTTCAGGACATTCTGTCGAACAAACAGACGCGTGGCGCATTCGGAGAAATTCAGTTGCATGACATCGTGTCCAAGGCTTTGCCCTCGGACAGCTACAGCCTCCAGCACACTCTATCGAACGGCAAACGGGCCGACTGTTTGATTCACCTCCCGAACCCTCCGGGACCGATTGTGATCGACAGTAAGTTCCCATTGGAGGCCTATGAGGCTCTTCGTCGTGCGAAGTCGGATTATGAGCTGAACGACGCTGCGCGTTTGATGCGGACGGCGGTGCGGACCCACATTAAGGCGATCAATGAGAAGTACATCATCGAGGGTGAAACAGCGGATGGCGCGTTGATGTTCCTGCCGTCCGAGGCAGTCTATGCCGAACTGCACGCCAACTTTAGTGAGTTGGTGCGCGAGGGGTTCAATGCGCGGGTTTGGATCGTCTCCCCGACGACCTGCATGGCGACCCTCAACACGATGCGCGCGATTTTGAAAGACGCGAGGATGCGCGAACAGGCTGGGGCCATTCGCAAGGAACTGGCCCTGCTGTATACGGACGTTGATCGTCTGGGCACGCGAGTTGAAAACCTCGACCGTCATTTCGGGATGGCGGCTAAGGATATCGCAGAGATCAAAATCAGTGCGGATAAGGCGGGGCGCCGTGCGCAACGTCTCGATAACTTTGATTTCGAAGAATTGGCACCCGACGCTGATCCCGCCGTGGTGCCGCTGTCCGTGCCTAAATCTTAACGAACCGCTGCGCGATGCGCGGCAAAAACGAATTGAATTTTAGTGGTGCATCGGTCGCGGCAAGGCAAATGCACGCTTCGCCTTCTTCTGCGATCGGCGTGTGGTTCAAGTCCTCGTTGGCGACTTCAACATCACCTACGCCAAAACGATCGGATTCGTCTTTAAACGCGCCCTGCAGGACCAGCGTCAGTTCTAGGCCGCGATGCCCATGATCGGGCACGGCGACACCGCCTGGAATGTGCAGCAGGCGCACAGTCGCACCACCGTCAGACGCTAGGATCATTTGACGGACGCCGCCGCCAACGGGCCGCCAGCGCACGTCATCTTTGTCACCGCCAACGTAGTCTTGGAGCGGGGCAGGGAAGATACCCTTGGCGTAGCGTTTCTGCGGGGCTTCGGGCGTGTTCGCAATCAGCGCCATCGTCGCGGCGAAGGCGTCGTTTGACATGGAAACTGACCCTGCGGACATCATGACTTCGCCACCCACGGCTTCGAATTCACCGAGGCGAGAACGGCACTCATCACAGAGCGACACATGGGTTGCGACCACGAGGCTGAAGGCTTCGGGAAGGGTGCCAGCGGCGTAGCCCATCAAAAGCTGGTCGGTTAGGTGATGCTTAATTTCAGCCATGTCTTACCTCATCGTGTGGCGCAAGCGGTCCAGCGCCAATCGGATACGGGATTTGATCGTGCCAAGCGGCAGTCCGGTCTGTTCCGCAATCTCAGAATGGCTGAGATCGCCGAAATAGGCCTTTTGGATCAACTCTCGTTGCTTCTCAGGCAGGGCTGCTATCGCCTCACCTAGTTTGTTGGTTTCTTCCTGAAGGACGAGCACCTCTTCCTGATCGGGTTCGGCGTCTGGTCCCCAAGCGAGATCTTCTGGTTCGGGGCGTCGGGCGCGCCGGATCATGTCGATCTGGCGGTTCCGCGCGATGGTAAAAATCCATGTCGCAACACTCGCCCGTGCTGGGTCGAACAATGCGGCTTTGCGCCAGATGGTCGCCATGACCTCTTGGGCGCATTCCTCTGCGACGTCCGCTGACGCGCCTGACCGCATCAGAAACCCTTTAACCCGCGGCGCGAAATGCGCGAACAGGCGCGCAAACGCTGCCTGATCCTGCGTATCGCGGACCGCGTAAATCTCGTCGAGCCATTCGGCCCGAGCGGGGGTCTTCTGTTCGGTCACGCGCGACGTTTCCTTTGGTTTCGATCCAACTGTCTTGGACCAACCATAGCTGTACGGCTGGACAGGTCTATCTGAATCGAGTGTTTGGGTCTGCGTGAACATAAAGATGTTACGCCGCAAAGCGCGTTCTGGATCACCTCGCGAAAGAGTTTCATCCAAAAACCTGTTTGGACCGTAACACCAATAACCAAGTTCGGAGATATCGATGCCATTTGAAAGCCTAACCCCCGCCCCAAGAACTATCGCAGTCATCGGCGGGGGTATTTCCGGCATGGGTGCAGCCTATAACCTCGCTCAACATCATCGCGTCGTATTGCTCGAGGCAGAGGCATCAATCGGCGGGCACGCACGCACTCGTCCAGCCGGCCGCGACGGTGCCGATCTCGTGGATACGGGTTTTATCGTGTTCAACTACGCGAACTATCCGCATCTGACGGCATTGTTCGATGAACTGGACGTGCCAGTAGTGAAGTCCGACATGAGTTTTGGTGCGTCAATTGACGGCGGACGTTTTGAATACGGGCTAAAGAACCTGTCGGCGATTTTTGCGCAGAAGAAGAACGCGCTGAACCCGCGTTACCTTCGCATGATCAGTGACATTTTTAAGTTCAACAGCCGTGCCCTGAGCATCGCAAAGTCTGACCAGACAATGACTGTCGGCGAAATGCTCGACAAACTCGGTGTAGGGTCGTGGTTTGCGGAACGGTATATCCTGCCGCTGTCGGGCGCCATTTGGTCGACACCCGTCGAGAAAATCATGGAATTCCCTGCCTACGCCATGATGCAGTTCTTCGAAAATCACGCGTTGCTTAGCCATACAGGTCAGCATCAATGGTACACGGTTGAGGGCGGGTCGCGGTCGTATGTTACTCGGCTCGAGGCGCAAATGCGTGCGCGTGGTGTTGAGATCCGTACTGGGGCCTATGTCGATGCGGTGCGTCGAACGTTGGGTGGTGTCGAGGTTAAGCTGGTTGGCGCAGATTGGGAGGCCTTCGACGACGTTGTCTTTGCGACCCACTCCGACGATAGCCTGCGCATGTTGGCCGACCCGCGTGCCCACGAAACGGCAGCGCTTTCGAAAATGGCGTATCAGCCGAACCGCGTTGTTCTGCACTCCGACGCATCTATCATGCCGCGCCATAAATCGGTTTGGTCGTCGTGGAACTACACCGAAGTTACTGGCCGCACAGATGAGCCGATTGATTTGACCTATTGGATGAACTCGCTGCAATCGTGGTTAACGGGCGACGACTATTTTGTGACGCTCAATTCGAACCGAACGATCCGCGAAGATTTTATCTGGGACGAGGTGACACTGCGCCACCCTGTTTATGACCTTGGCGCGCTGGAAGCCCAGAAAGAGGTCGCAGCATTTAACGGCACCGATAACACATGGTTCTGTGGCGCTTGGATGAAAAACGGTTTCCACGAGGATGGTCTCTCCAGCGCTTTGGACGTCGTCGCGGGTATCAATACAGCAACCAACGTTCGAGTGGCGGCGGAATGATCCCTGTAGACTACATCGAAGGGCAGACCTTTCATGGGCGGCGTGGCGCGATCCGAAACGCATTTCGCTACTCCATCGACTATGTGCTGCTGGACATGGAGGTCGAGGTGAGTGCGCCGTGGGGCTTTGCTCGAAATTCAGCGCGGCCTTGGTCCGTACGTGATGTAGACCATGGAGGAGCACCCAAACAGGGGCAGGGTGTTGCATGGGTACGCAGCGTTCTGGATGCGCACGGGATCGGACAGATGGGCCGTATCCAGCTTCTGACCCAACCGCGCGCGTTGGGCTACGTCTTTAATCCTGTCAGTTTTTGGCTCTGCCATGATCGTGATGGTGTTCTGCGTGTCGTGATCGCCGAGGTGAACAACACCTTCGGTGATCGGCATTCGTATCTGTGTCACCACGATGACCTCGGGCCGCTAAATCGAAATGGTTGGGTCACAGCGCAGAAGATTTTCCATGTGTCACCGTTCCAGACGATTTCGGGCGGCTACAGGTTTCGGTTCGATATCACGCGGACCGCAATCGATATCGTCATTGAATTTGGAGACGGTGCCGGCGGTGGAGTTGTTGCGACCCTGAGCGGCCCTCGCCGTTCGCTGCGAAATCGGGACATCGCGAAGGCTTATCTTCGTCGTCCATTGGGGTCGTTGCGTGTGATGGGGCTCATCCTTTGGCAGGCGATGAAGCTCCGAAGCAAAGGTGCCAAATATCGTGATCGCCCCGTTCCACCCGTTCAAGACGTCAGCCGTTAGGAGGTAGGTTATGGTTCAGTTTTTTCTTGGCATCTGCGTCGCCTTTGCCCTTGTTCTACTGATCAGTGCGCGGTTCGGGTTTGCAGCGCAGAAGGTTGAGGATTATCCCTCGGGCCGTCCGATCGACATACGTACAGATTTGAACGGAAAGATGCTGTGCAGTGGTGTGATTTATGGTCCGTTTGGACGCGTTGCATCGCGGTTTTTTGGTCAGTTCAACGCATCATGGGACGGAAATTCCGGCGAAATGACAGAGGAATTCCAGTATGATAGCGGTGCTACGCAGCTTCGCCATTGGGACCTGAAGGTTGCGGAAGATGGCACCATCACCGCGACTGCCCCCGATGTGATTGGCACAGCGACGGGTCGTCAGGGGGGCTCTGCTATCGTGCTGAACTACAAGATCAAACTGACCGAGGATGCGGGGGGGCATGTCCTGTCTGTGACAGATTGGATGTATACATCGCCCTCAGGTGAGCTGGTGAACAGGTCGCAATTTCGAAAGTTCGGTATCAAGGTCGGAGAACTCATCGCGACGATGCGTCGGGTGTAAAGATGCGGGACTGGGCTGGCAAAACCTATTGGCTGATCGGCGCAAGCGAAGGACTGGGGCGGGCACTCGCGGAAATAATGTCCGATGCGGGTGCGGAATTGATCCTGTCGGCGCGTTCGGAAGAGCGTCTGCGGGAGGTAGCTGGAAGTCTGTCACGGCCTGCGCGGATAGTGCCAGTCGATGTGTCTGACACCGAAAATGTTCGCGCCGCTGCAGCCTCAATCGGTCCAGTTGACGGCGTGGTGTTCCTCGCGGGCGTCTACTGGCCGATGGCCGCGACCGAATGGAACGCGGATGATGCGGAAACCATGGTTGACGTGAACCTCATGGGGGCGATGCGCGTTTTGGGCGCGACCGTTCCCGACATGGTGCAGCGTAATGAGGGCCACATCGTTCTCACTGGATCTCTATCTGGGTTTCGTGGCTTGCCAGGCGCGCTTGGTTATTCGGCATCAAAGGCTGGAATTATGTCATTGGCCGAAACTATGAAGTCCGACCTTAAGCGAACTGGGATAGAAGTTCAGGTGGTGAACCCAGGCTTTATTCGTACCCGACTGACCGACAAAAACACGTTCAACATGCCGTTCATCATGTCGCCCGAAGACGCGGCGCGCGTGATGTTCGACCATATGAATAGCCGGAAGTTCAAACGCAGCTTTCCGACATTGTTTTCGTGGTTTTTCCGAGCGTCACAGCTGATGCCTGATTGGCTTTATTTCCGAATATTTTGATTTGCGACAGATCAAAGCCACGGTCGGCTAATCGGCACAAAGTTACTGCTATCCATGCGAACGGGAGGCAGCGATGCACATTACATCTGACAAAGTCGCCGAGGTGATCATCCTTGCGCGTGAACTTGATAGAGGCGAGGCCGAGTTTGACGGCTTTGTCGGTCGTCTGAACGAAGAAGAACAAGCGGCGCTTGTGGCGATCTTCTGGATCGGCCGCGGCAGCTTTGAACCCGAAGAATATGCCGAAGCCTATAAGACCGCCATTTCCGAGGCCAGCGCACCAACCGAAGATTACCTTAAAGGGTCGCCACACCTCGCTGACCACTTAGAGAGCGGGTTAGAGGCATTGGGGATCGATAGTTCGGACGCCGAAGACGATCTCTATCGCCGTGGCTGACCGTTAATTTCCAGCGTTTTGTAAATCGCGCAGAATCAGGTCGATGAGCGACTTTGCTTGTTCGTCCGACATCACGGGACCAGCGGGTTCACCGCTGGGCGCGGTCATTGGCAACGGGAGCGGGATCATCCCATCCAACACGCGGGTCATGGTTTCGTGCCAAACCTCTGCGGGTAGACCGCCACCCGTTACGCCAGACAGTGGTGTATTGTTGTCATACCCCATCCACACACCAGTCACGTAGTCAGCTGTAAAGCCAATGAACCACGCATCGCGTGCGCCTTGGGTCGTGCCGGATTTACCAGCAATCTGCCAACCATCGATTTTCGCCCGTTGGCCGGTGCCTTGTTCGATAACCTGATGCATCATCCACGTCAGTTGCGCGGCGCTTTCGTCGCGAATGACGCGTTCGCCAATGCCACCGCCGGCGCCCATGAGGGGCACAGAGGGATTGCGGCGTAGGCTCAACTCAACGAGGCCATAGGGTGCGACCGAAGAGCCGCCGTTCAAGATGCCCGCGTAGGCCCCAGTCATTTCGACAAGCGTTGATTCGGACACGCCGAGTGCGAGGGCCGGACCGTCGGCAAGGTCAGAGCCAATGCCGAACCCAGTAGCCACGCTTTGCACGGAATCACGGCCAACACTTTCTGAAAGAAGGATCGCAGGGATGTTTCGGCTTTCATAAAGCGCTTGGGTCAACGTGATCGGACCTTTGAACTCACGGTCATAGTTCTGCGGACACCATTCGCCAGACCCCACGATACTCATGCAGAGCGGATCGTCGTTAATGATTTCCATCGGGCTGTGGCCGAGTTCGAGGGCGGCCGCATAGACGAAGGGTTTGAACAGAGACCCCGTTTGACGCAGGGCCTGTGTCGCACGGTTGAACGCACCGCCCGATGTTGTTTGGCGACCGCCGACCATTGCGCGGACCGCACCGTCAGATGACATCACGACGATTGCGGCTTGGGCCTCAGAGCCTTCGCGCACTTTGTTTTCGAATACCCAATCTAGCGCGCCTTCGGCGGCCCGCTGGATGCGCGGATCAAAGGTCGTTTTAATGATGACGTCTTCGGTGGTGTCATCGGTGAAATAGGATGGACCCGTGTCCATCACCCAGTCCGCATAATAGCCACCTTGCCGCGCATGGGCGTTCTCAGCCAGCTGCGCCGGATTGGCGAGTGCGTCTTGGGCTTGCGCCTCGGTGATGTAGCCCTGATCGGCCATGAGGCGCACAACGACGCTTGCACGATCCCAGCTCCGTTGGAGGTTAGAGGTCGGCGCATAGGACGACGGGGCTTTGAGCAGGCCAGCGAGAAGAGCTGCTTGGGCAGGGTTCACTTGCGCCGATGAAATGCTGAAATAGCGCTGGCTCGCGGCCTCAAAGCCACGAGTGCCCGCGCCCAGATATGCTCGGTTAAGGTAGATGGTGAGGATCTCGTCCTTTGTATAGCGGACTTCCATGGCCATCGCGTAGATCGCTTCGGTGACTTTGCGCCAAAGGGTGGAGCGACGGCAGTCGGCTTCATATGCAGCTTCATTCGCCCATTTCGCGGAATCGAACGGCTGGCCTTGGCACAAGAGTTTTGCGGTCTGTTGGGTGATCGTAGAGCCACCCGAACCAGAGAGTGCGCCATTGCCGTCCTGAAGGTTGGAGCGGATTGCACCTGCGATCCCGCGCGGAGAGATGCCAAAGTGGCTGTAGAACCGTTTGTCCTCAGTTGCGACGACGGCGTTGCGCAAATTCGGGGAAACCGAGTCAGCGGTGATCGCGCCTGCGAATTGATCGCCGCGCCATGCGAACTGTTGGCCGTTCACGTCGAGCATGGTGACGGAGCCCCGCGCGCGGCCATCGATTAAGGACTCGGCGCTAGGCAATTTGGAAGAGGTATAAAGGACAGCGATTGCGATGATCAGGCTAACGATCGCAGTGCCGCGCCAGAAAATGCTCCAGATCAGGCGAAACACGAACCCAAAGAATGCACCAATGAACCCCAGCGGCCCCTTCTTCTTGCGAGGCTGCTTGGCAGGCTTTTTCTTCGGCGCAGGTTTAGGCGCCGCAGCCTTTTGGGGTGCAGTTGCGTTCGAATAGCGATTCTCGGCAACCAGCGTTGGGCGTTTGCGTCCCGATCCGCTCATTTTCTGTTCTTTCGTTATGCCTCAGGCCAATTCTAACCGCCTTGAGGGGAAATGTTGAGGGACAAGAATCGCCAATGTTGCGTTTTCTTTAAGCCTATTTTTTAATCAAGTCGCACAATTTGTATAATTTTTGGGCACAAACTCATTAATGTGGCATCCCGTTTAGTCCCAGATTGCTTGAGAAAAGGGCATCTAACCCGCTGAGTGTGACTGCGCGATCCGGATTGGGGTCGTTCGAGATAACTCGTAAGGGGAAGAACGTGAAACTCATTATCGCAACTATCAAGCCGTTCAAGCTGGAGGAGGTCCGCGAAGCTGTGACCGCCGCTGGCGTTCGCGGAATGATGGTGACCGAAATTAAGGGCTTTGGCTCCCAGTCCGGTCACACTGAAATCTACCGTGGTGCTGAATACGCAGTGAACTTTGTTCCGAAGGTCAAACTAGAGATCGTCGTGCCTGACAACATGGCTGACCAGATCGTTTCGACCATCGCATCGACTGCGAAGACCGACAAAATCGGCGACGGCAAAATCTTTGTTCTCGACGTCGAGAGCGCGCTGCGCGTGCGCACCGGCGAAACCAACGACGACGCTCTTTGACGCGATCGGATCAGGGGAAATTAAAATGAAACTGACTAAACTCCTCCCGGCTGCTGCGCTGATCGCGCTTCCAGCCATGGGCTTTGCCCAGGAAGAAGGTCCGGTAGCAGGTGTTGATGCCGCTTCCGATACCATCTTCATCCTTAACTCGCTTCTGTTCCTCGTTGGTGGTTTTCTGGTGTTCTGGATGGCTGCTGGCTTTGCGATGCTCGAAGCTGGCCTTGTGCGCACTAAGAACGTCGCAATGCAGCTGACCAAGAACGTCGCGCTCTTCTCTCTGGCAGCGATCTTCTACTACCTGATCGGCTACAACCTGATGTACCCGCTGGGCACATGGTCCATCGACGGCGTTCTGTCGGGCGTATGGTCGACTGCAGCACTCGAAGCTGTTGGCGTTGCTCGTGATGGTGCTGATGACTATGGCTATGCATCCACTGGTTCGGACTTCTTCTTCCAGCTGATGTTCTGTGCAACCACTGCGTCTATCGTTTCGGGTACCCTTGCCGAGCGTATCAAACTGTGGCCGTTCCTCGCCTTCACTGTTGTCCTGACTGCGATCATCTACCCGCTGCAGGCTTCGTGGAAATGGGGCGGTGGCTTCCTTGACGCAATGGGCTTCATGGACTTCGCAGGTTCGACCGTTGTTCACTCTGTAGGTGGTTGGGCTGCTCTTGCTGGTCTGCTGATCCTCGGTCCGCGTATTGGTAAATACAAAGACGGCCGCACTGTTCCGATGCCAGGTTCCAACCTGTCGCTGGCAACTCTGGGTACGTTCATCCTGTGGCTCGGTTGGTTCGGCTTCAACGGCGCTTCGCAGCTCGCTATGGGCACTGTGGGCGACGTGGCTGACATCTCCCGTATCTTTGCTAACACCAACGCAGCAGCAGCTGGCGGTTCGGTAGCAGCAATGATCCTGACCCAGCTTCTCTACAAAAAGGTCGACCTGACCATGGTTCTCAACGGCGCACTGGCTGGTCTGGTTTCGATCACCGCTGAACCGCTGACCCCGACCCTTGGTGCCGCAACTCTGATCGGTGCATTCGGTGGTCTTCTGGTAGTGTTCGTTGTTCCGCTGCTCGACAAGTTCAAGCTCGACGACGTGGTTGGTGCGATCCCTGTTCACCTCGTCTGCGGTATCTACGGCACCATCGCTGTAGCGTTCACCAACCCTGATGCATCCTTCGGCACTCAGCTCTACGGTATCTTGGTTGTCGGTATCTTCACCTTCGTTGTGTCCGGTATCGTTTGGTTCATCCTCAAAGCTGTCACCGGTATCCGCGTCAGCGAAGAAGACGAGATCAACGGCCTCGACATGGCTGAACTGGGTATGGAAGCTTACCCTGAGTTCTCGAAAGGCTGATCTCCCTTCCGATCAGTTTGACGACAAAGGCCCGGGCGTTCGCGCCCGGGTTTTCTTTTGCCTAAGGGTGCAAACGAAAACGCCCGCCGCAGATGCGACGGGCGTTTGTTCTGTTTAAGCGAGCCTATTAGACGCCAGCGTCTACAATCGCTTTGGCCAAGAGCGGAACAGTTGTCGCGTTCAGGCCTGCGATGTTCAGGCGGCTGTCCGACACCATGTAGATGCCCGATTCAGCGCGCATGACTTCGACCTTCTCAGGTGTCGTGCCGATCTGAGAGAACATGCCGCGGTGCTTTGCGATAAAGTCGAAACGGTCCGAGTTGGTCAGACGTTTCAGTTCATCAGCCAGTTGCTGGCGCAGGGTCAGCATCGACAGGCGGGTTTCTTCGAGTTCGTCGATCCACATCTGACGCAGAGCGTCATCACCGAGGATCGTTGCAACAACGCGTGCACCGTGATCCGGCGGGAACGAATAGTTCTGACGGTTCAGGAATTGAAGCATGCCTTGCGACAGTTTCGCGGTGGCGGCGTCCTTAGCGATTGCCATCAGGATGCCTGTACGTTCGCGGTAGATACCGAAGTTCTTGGAGCAGGACGAGGCGATCAGGCATTCGCCGACGTTCGCAGCAACGAGACGCGTTGCAAGAGCGTCAGCTTCGAGGCCGTCACCGAAACCTTGGTATGCGAGGTCGATGAACGGGACAGCGCCTTTTTCGTTGATCAAGGCAACAACCTCTTTCCACTGGTCCAGTGTCAGGTTTGCGCCCGTCGGGTTGTGGCAGCAGCCGTGCAGCAGCACGAGGTCGCCCGACTTCACACCAGCCAAGTCGGCCATCATGGCGTCGAAATCAACGTCACGGGTTTCGGTGTTGAAGTAGGTGTAAGCCGTGTGGCGCATGCCGAGGTAGTTCAGGATCGACACGTGGTTCGGCCATGTTGGGTTCGACACCCAAACGGTGGCTTGCGGCGAGGTCTTTTTGATCAGTTCCATCGCCTGACGGATCGCCCCAGTGCCGCCCGGTGTGGTGACAGCGCCAATGCGGGAACGATCGACAGCGCCGTCGAGGACGAGTTTGATCATGCCCTCGATGTAGAGCGGTTCACCCGCCAGAGAGGTGTAGGATTTCGATTCCTGCTCTTCCCAGATTTTCTTTTCTGCGGCCTTCACGGCCTTCATCACCGGAGTGACGCCTTCTGCGTTTTTATACACGCCAACGCCAAGGTCGATCTTGGTGTCGCGCGGATCTTCGCGGAATGCCTGCATCAGCATCAGAATTTTGTCGGCGGGTTGTTCGGTGAGATGCTCCAGCATCATGCGTCTCCGGTTGCGAGAGGAAGGTCGGCGTACATGCCCCATTCGGACCATGAGCCATCGTAAAGAGAATGATCGGTTTTACCTGTGCGTTCGAGAGCGAGGCACAGCACAGCGGCCGTGACGCCCGAACCACACGACGTAATGGCGGGTTTGGTTAGATCGACGCCAGCGGCTTCGAACACGTGGCGCAGTTCAGCGACGGGTTTCATTGTGCCGTCAGCGTTTAATAGCGTGTTGAACGGGACGTTCTTTGCACCGGGGATATGGCCCGAACGAAGTCCAGCGCGCGGCTCGACGGCTTCACCACGGAAGCGCGGCGCGGCGCGGGCATCGATGATTTCGTGATCGCGGAGTTTCGATGCGCGGGCCACTTGGGTCACGTCTTTGATCATGTGGTGCTGAACGTCGACCATCATATGACGATCGCGGATCGTGGCAGGGGCATCAGTCAGAGGGCGGCCCTCTGCTTTCCATTTCGGAAGGCCGCCGTCTAGAACCGCGATGTTGAACTGACCAAACAGGCGGAACATCCACCAAACGCGGGCAGCCGAGAACAATCCGCTGCTGTCGTAGACAACGATCTGGTGGCCGTCGCCAACACCCATCGCGCGGACGCGGCTCATGAATTTCTCTACTGGCGGCACCATATGCGGCAAGTCAGACCGCAGGTCCGCGATTTCGTCGATGTCAAAGAAACGCGCACCCGGAATGTGCTCTTTGTCGAACTCAGCCTTCGGGTCGCGATCTACCGTCGGAAGAAACCACGATGCGTCGAAAATCCGCAGGTCCGCATCCTTGAGGTGTGCGGCCAGCCACTCCGTCGAAACGAGTGTTTTAGGATCGTCTTTGAATGTCTCAGTCATGCCATGCGCCCCTTGCCTGCGCGGGAAAAGGTCCGGCATCCCCTATCGCGGGTAATTTTATGAGGCAAGGGAAAGCGGACGCTTTCCGAAAAAATCGGCGTGAACTGCCCAGAAAGGCGGCGATTATCCGTTATGCCGCAGCAAACGCTGCTTTTGACGGTCCCAATCGCGTTTCGCATCGGTCGCGCGTTTGTCGTGCAACTTTTTACCTTTGGCGATTCCGATCTTCAGTTTCACCAAGCCACGGTCGTTGAAATACATCACCAGCGGAACGATGGTCATGCCTTCGCGCTTGGTCGCATTCCAGAGGCGCGCCAATTCACGGCGCGAGCATAGCAGCTTGCGCTTGCGGCGCTCTTCATGGCCCCACGTTTTGGCTTGTTCATATGGCGCGATATACCCGTTGATCAGCCACAGTTCGCCATCCTCAACCGACGCATAGCTTTCGGCGATGTTCGACTGGCCCACGCGAAGCGATTTCACTTCGGAGCCCATGAGAATGATCCCGACTTCGAGATCTTCTTCGATCGCGTAGTCGTGGCGGGCACGCCGGTTCTCGGCGATGACCTTGTAGTTCTTATTTTCGGGTTTCTTTGCCATGGTGATCTTCAGATATGCCTTTGGGCCATGTGCTGCAAGTCGGATAGGGTGCTGGCATCGCTGCAAAGGTTGGGTAAACTGACTCCAACCAAAATCAGGCGCTCTTTTATGTTTCTTCAGCTTTCCATCGGCACTGTATTGATGCTCGTCTCCATTTTCATGGCAGGCGTGACGTTCCTCGTCTTGGAGGTGTCGATTCAAAGACTGTCGGGCTGGCTGCGCCGAGAGCCGCACAGCCCCAAATTGCTGTTCCTCTTGTCAGCGGCATCATGCGCGATTCTGGCCCAAGTCACGCTGAGCGTTTGGCTTTGGGCGGCGGTGATGTGGGTGCTCGACCTGTTCGAAACCATCGAAATGGCGGTCTATTTCTCGTTGACCTGTTTTACGACGCTTGGTTTCGGGGATGTGTTGCTCCCCCATGATTGGGAACTGTTGGGCGGATTGGCCGCGACGAACGGTCTGCTCAACATCGGGTTTACGACAGCAGTAATGGTGGAAACCATGCGCTACATTCGTAAAAGTCAGATTGAAGCGATGCGTCCGCCAATTGGCTGACGTTATTTTCGACGTGCCCTGAACAGGGTGAAAAGACCGCTTCCGACGACAATTACGCTGCCGACGAGTGTCATCGTGTCAAAAGATTCGCCGAACATGAACGCGCCCATAGCTGCGCCGAAAATGAGACGGCTGTAGCGCCATGGTGTTACGCTGGCCACGTCGCCTCGACGCATGGCGGTCGTGAGGGCGTAGTATGCAAAAACGCCGCCGCTAATCGCGATAGTGAGTAGCAATGCCTGATGTAGGTTCAGTGCAACCAGTCGTGGGTCCGCGGTCCAAATCAAAAGGCCTGCTATTGTCAGCATCAGGTAGCCTGAAATGCCTAATTGAAAGTTGCTGAGCGACGGGGGAGAGGCACGGGTTGTCAAATCGCGCCCAGCAAAACCCAACATACCAAGGACGGCGAGTAGTGTGAGCATGTCAAACTCTGCTCCCCACGGGCGGAGGATCAACATAACCCCGACGAAGCCAATGATCACTGCGATCCAGCGCCGAATGCCAACGGGTTCGCCCAGAAACAGGGCCGCTCCAGCGACGACCACCAATGGCGTGGCTTGGAGAATTGCCGTCGCCGTCAGAAGCGGCGCAAGCATGAACGCCAAGGTATAAGACAGTCGTCCACTGATTTCGAACACGGCCCGCACGCGCATTGTCGGGCTGACATAGGCACGGGTCCAAAGCGGCTGTTTGTTGAGGAAAGCAAGTATCGCGAAAATCAGCATCCCAATGAAGCCCGTCATCGTGACGGCCTGACCTTTGGGGAGTTCGGCAGTGGCGAGTTTTAGAAATGTGTCTTCGACGGCGAAGAACGCCATCGAAGTGATCATGAAAAGGCTGCCGATCAGGGCTTCTCGACCAGCGTTTGCCTTTGCGCTCAATTCAGAAGGCCAGCGTGGACCATTGCAGCGCGAATGCGCTCTTTGGTGCTGTCTTCGAGTTCGGTCAGCGGAGAGCGCACTTCTGGCGAGCACAGGCCCAAGAGCGACATGCCGTATTTCGCACCTGCAACGCCCGGCTCGATAAAGACGGCTTCATGCAGCGGCATCAGTTTGTCTTGGATCTCAAGTGCGGTTTTGTAATCGCCAGCGAGCGTCGCGTTCTGGAAATCAGCGCAGAGCTTCGGCGCGATGTTTGCGGTGACCGAGATGCAACCCAGACCACCGTGCGCGTTAAAGCCAAGCGCAGTCGAGTCTTCGCCCGAAAGTTGGATGAAGTCGTGGCCACAGGTGATACGGCATTTCGGTACGCGGGACAGATCGCCCGTCGCGTCTTTTACGGCGATGATTTCAGGCAATTTCGCCAGTTGGCCCATGGTTGCGGGGGTCATATCGACGACCGAACGACCTGGGATGTTGTAGATCACGATCGGCAGGCCGATTTTGGTGGTTGCTTCAAAGTGAGCAATCAGGCCGCGCTGGGTCGGTTTGTTGTAATACGGGGTTACAACAAGAGCAGCATCAGCACCCGCGTCTTTGGCGGCTTGCACCAAACGGACGGATTCGATCGTGTTATTCGAACCAGCACCCGCGACAACAGGAACGCGACCAGCGGCCTGCTGTACAACAGTTGCAACGACCAGATCGTGTTCTTCGTGGCTGAGCGTCGGGCTTTCGCCTGTGGTGCCAACAGGAACGAGGCCGTGGCTACCCTGCTCAATATGCCAATCGACAAGCTTCTTGAGCGTGTCGAGATCCACTTGGCCGTTTTTGAACGGCGTTACCAATGCTGGCATCGATCCTTTGAGCATGACACGCTTCCTTGTCGTTGAGGGGCTTGAGTCGCCCCGTGTGAAAACGGGCGGAACCTAGACGCCTTTCGGCCGATTGCCAAGTTTGTGAGTTGTGCTTTGTGATACGACAGCTACCCTGTGCTAAAAAGGGCAGGAATCTATGAACCAATTGCGTGCCAGTCTGATTGCGATCGGTCTGTCGGTCCTATCGCCAATAAGCGGTTTGGCTGAAGAAACGCTTTTGTCTAATGCCTTTGCGGCAGGAGAGGACGAAAATTGGGACGCGGCCTACCGTTTGGTGGGCTTGGATCTGCTGGCGCATGACCTGATCACTTGGACTCGTCTACGTGGTGAAGATCAACCGTTTGCTGACTACGTTGCCTTTCAAGCTGACCACGACGGCTGGCCAGGAATGGACCGTGTGCGTGCACGTGGCGAAGCAGCCATCGACGATGACACGGACCCGAACCTGATTCTGAGTTGGATGGAGGGGCATGACCCCGAAACGGGTATGGGCGGGTATCGGCTCGCGCTTGCACAACGGGCTGTCGGCCAGACAGAGGCCGCGCGGGAAACCATTCGTCGGATTTGGCTGCGGTATGGGCTGACCGAGGAAGAGAACGATTTGATCTTGGCCGCCTTTGGTCCTGATCTCGCGGATATTCACGTCCAGCGCGCCGATGCGATGTTGTGGCGATGGAAAACGGACGACGCAGAACGTCTATTCTCGTTCCTGCCTTCCGATCAGCGGGCGCTTATGGAAGCACGAGCTGCGCTAATCCGAAAATCGCCCGACTGGGGGGCAAAGTTACAGGCCGTGCCTGTTGCGCTCTTGAACGATGTTGGTCTGGCCTACGATCGGTTCAATTTCCTGTCTGACCGTGGCGACCGCACTGATGCGATCACCATCCTGCGTGAACGAAGCGCAGATGTTAGCCTATTGAGCCAACCCTATCGTTGGTCCAGCTGGCGCCGTTCTCATGCCCGTTGGGAGATGCGCGAAGGACGATATGAAAGTGCTTATCGGCTGGCTGCGCAGCATCATCTGACGCCATCTGACGGGGAATCCTATGCTGATCTAGAGTGGCTCGCTGGCTACGTCGCACTACGGTTTCTGAACCGCCCAGAGGTCGCGTTGCGTCACTTCCTCGCTCTGCAGGCCGCCGTCGAAAGCCCTATTTCGGATGGTCGCGCGGGGTATTGGCTGGGTCGCACCTATGAAACGCTCGGTGACAGTATGAATGCAGAGGCGGCTTACAGCGAGGCGGCAGAACATCAGACGGCGTTCTATGGTCTGTTAGCTGGCGAGAAGCTCGGCCAATCGCTCGACCCTTCGATTTTGGGCAAAGAAGATTTTCCTGACTTTACTGGGTCGGCTTTGTCTCAGGACGAATCCGTACGCGCTGCCTTTTACCTATTGGATGCGGATGAACGTGGGTCGGCGGTGCTGTTCTTTGCCCAACTTGGACGCACCTTGGACCGAACTTCGTTGGGAACACTGGGTGAAGAGTTGCTTCGCCGAAATGAACCGTTCTTTGCTTTATTGATCGGCAAATCTGCAACGGCACGCGGGATCATCCTGCCTGCGTTATTGTTCCCGATGCATGACCTGCGAAATATGAAGCTGCCAGTCGAGCCTGAACTGGCCTTGTCCATTGCGCGACGTGAGAGCGAGTTTAACCCTGTGGTGGGCAGCGCAGTTGGCGCGCTCGGTCTGATGCAGCTTATGCCTGGCACGGCAGAGGACGTGGCGAATGAGCTGGGCCTGCCCTACAGCCGTGGTCGTTTGACGGCTGACTGGCAGTATAACGCCACACTCGGTTCGCAGTATTTGGCGGGGCTTGAGGAACAATTCGGCCCGACCCCAGTGATGATTGCGGCGGGCTATAACGCTGGTCCGCGTCGCCCTCGTGAATGGATGGAAGAGCGAGGTGATCCGCGACTTGGCGAGGTTGATGTTATCGACTGGATCGAAATGATCCCCTTCCGCGAAACGCGCAACTATGTGCAGCGCGTCACGGAATCCTTACCGATTTATCGTGCGCGTTTGTCAGGTCAAACGGGGCCGATCCGTTTCACTGAACTGCTGGTCGGAGAAAAACCCTTGCTGCGTCCTGTCGCGCGGCCGTGGACGGGGGATGAACCTTCGGCCCCCATTGAGCAAGCGTCGGACTTGGCACCAATAACGGCTCCGCGGCCTATGACGCGACCTTAGGTCGGCGCGCCTTCATCCGTTCCCGAAGCAAGGTAAAGACACCTGCGCAAACGACGATCGACGCGCCAATGGTCACATTGGTGCGTAGAAGATCGCCGAAAACAAAGATGCCAATCGCTGAGGCAAAGGGGAGCTGGAGGTAAGCGAAGGGCTGGATCGCGCTGGCTTCGGCCACTTCGTATGCACGGATCAACAGGTAGTGCCCCAAGAGGCCCACCACGCAGAGCGTTGCCATCCATCCACTGTCGGCCACTGTCATCGGTTCTAAATGCCAAATGCCAACGGCAGTCATCGCGATGCACCCCGTGACGCCCATCCAGACGAAAGACGTGATCGACGCATCCTTGCGCGACACGTAGCGGGTCATCAGGCCATACATCGCAAACATGAGCGATGCCGTGACAGCCCAGAACGAGTTGAGCGAAAACACCCCGCCAGACGGGTTGAGGATGATTAAAACGCCGAGAAACCCGATCCCGATTGCGGACCAGCGGCGCCAACCGACCTTCTCGCCCAAAATCGGTCCAGATAGCGCGGCGATCAAAAGCGGGTAGCTGGCGAAAATGGCGTGACTTTCAACCAGACCTAGCCGAACGAAGGCGACCAGCATGATGCAAATTTCTGCGACAATCAGGATGCTGCGAAAGGCTTGGGCAAGGGGTTGGGACGTGCGCAGTGCGCCCAAAAGTGAGCCCGTTTGGCGATACCCTATGGTTAATGCGAAGGCGGCAAAGAACCAAAACCTGATCATAACGATCATTCGGACGTCGTAGCTTTGTGCCAGATGACGCGAGACACCGTCTTGGGCTGCAAAAATCAGCGTCACCAAGACCATGAGCCAGATGCCCTTTTTGTTGTTTTGTTCGATCAAGGTTTTATCGCCCGTGTCATGTGCCGTTTGCGGCCATAGCCAGCGGTTCGGGTCACTACAAAACCTGCATCCTCGAGCGCTCGTCTGACGTGACCTGCAGCGGTGTAGGTTGCCACAGTACCGTTCTGCGCAGTGTGACGGCCTACCTCAGCCATCAGGTCCGCGCCCCACATTTCTGGGTTTTTCGCAGGGCTAAATCCGTCGAGAAACCATGCGTCTGCCATTAGGTCGGATTGGGGCAGGGTCTGGCGGACATCTCCAACGACAATATTGAGCGTGACGGGGCCGAATCTGGTGTCCCCTTTGTTCAGCCCATCGATCATTTTCGCGGCCCAAGGGGCGACCTCTGGAAAAGCGGTGAGAGCGTTTTGCATGTCCATGATTGCCATCGGAAAGGCTTCAAATGTGGTGAAGGTTAGCGTGCTAGGTGAGCCAGCTTCTTCCCATACTTTCCAAGCGGTAAGAAAATTCAGGCCAGTGCCGAAACCCAATTCACCGATCTGAAAATCGCCATCAAAGCGCTGGGGCAGATCATTGCCGTCAATGAAAACGTGACGCGTTTCTGCAAGTCCGTTGTCGAGCGAAAAATAGGGATCGTCAAACTTGCGCGAGATCGGGATCGTTCCGTCGCGCCATTCAAGCTCTGCTTGCGGCTGGTTGTTCATGGTGCTCTGCCTTAGGGTTGCGGCGAAGATGAACGTGAGGCGAAAAAATGGCAACGGTTGATGTAACGATCTATGGCGCAGGTGCGTTTGGGCTTGCTGTTGGTTACGCCTGTGCCTCGCGGGGCGCAAAGGTCCGCGTAATCGATCCGAACGGGGTTGCGTCGGGTTCGTCCGGTGGCCTTGTCGGAGCATTAGCTCCGCACGTGCCGGAGAATTGGAACACAAAAAAGGCGTTCCAATTCGATAGTTTGATGATTGCAGAAACGTTCTGGGCCGACGTTGAACGGGTTTCTGGTGAAAGCTGCGGATATTTGCGGTCGGGGCGGGTTCAACCCTTGGCGGATGATCGGGCCGTTGCTTTGGCGCAAGCCCGAGCCGTTTCCGCCGCCCATCTGTGGCAAGGAAAGGCAGAATGGTCGGTCTTACCTGCTGACCAGTTTGGGGCTTGGGCGCCGAAATCCGACACGGGACTGGTGGTGTTCGATACATTGACCGCGCGCATCCATCCACGGCGAGCGACCCGTGCTTTGGCGGCTGGGATCATTGCGATGGGTGGTGAGGTCGTTTCTGAGGCGAAACCCGAAGGGCAAGTCGTCTATGCAACGGGCTGGCGCGGCATGGTGGAATTGTCGGAACAGATGGGTAAATCAGTTGGCGGCGGCGTGAAGGGGCAGGCGGCCTTGCTACGCTATGATGCTGCTGACCTACCGCAGCTCTTTGCCGATAGTTTGCACATTGTGCCGCATGCTGATGGGACCGTTGCGATTGGCTCGACGAGTGAACGTGATTTCGAAAGCCCTGACGCAGTGGATCACCAGATCGAAGACGTCATCGCGCGAGCGATTGATGCCTTCCCAGTTCTTGACGGGGCTCAGGTGATCGAACGTTGGGCTGGGGTTCGACCTCGGGCAAAGAGCCGTGCGCCTATGTTGGGTCTGCATCCCGTTGTTGATGGTGCCTTTGTCGCGAATGGTGGGTTTAAAATCGGCTTTGGGATGGCACCGAAAGTCGGCGCGGTTATGGCCGATCTGATTTTGGAGGGTATCGATCATATCCCCGATGGGTTTAGGCCCGAGGATAGCCTCTAGCTATTGACGGCGTGGCGACCGCCGCAACACAGTTTGCCGACCTTGATTGAATTGAGCTGTGCGCCATCTTACCTGCACCGATGAGGCGATCACCATTTAGGACCTGCTATGCGTTTGAACGACTGCCACAACTTTCACGATTTTCAGACCTTGGCGCGCAAACGTCTTCCGAGCCCGATTTATAACTACATTGCGGGCGGCGCAGATGATGAAGTGACGCTTCGGGCCAATACTACCAGTTTTGAGCGTTGTGATTTGATCCCGAACGTATTGCGCGGGGTTGAGGATGTGGACCTGTCCACCACGGTTATGGGGCAAAAGATCGACCTTCCGGTCTACCTGTCGCCGACCGCGCTCCAGCGCCTATTCCACCATCAAGGGGAGCGGGCGACAGCCGCTGCCGCTGAGAAATTCGGCACTATGTTCGGTGTCTCGTCGCTTGGCACTGTGTCGATGGAAGAACTCGCGAAGAAGCATTCAAACCCGCAGGTGTATCAATTCTATTTCCACAAAGATCGCGGCCTGAACCGTGCGATGATGCAAAAGGCGAAAGAGAGCGGGATCAAGGTCATGATGCTGACAGTCGACAGCATCACAGGCGGCAATCGTGAACGTGACCTGCGGACCGGATTTTCGATCCCCTTCCGTTTGACCATGGCGGGCGCATTGCAATTCGCGATCAAGCCGATGTGGGGTTTCAACTATGTCACCCACGAAAAATTCAGCCTTCCGCAGCTCGACGCACATATCGATATGAAGGGCGATAGCCTGACCATCGGCCGTTATTTCACCGAGATGCTTGACCCGTCAATGACATGGGATGACGTTGAGAAAATGGTCGCTGAATGGGGTGGTGAGTTCTGCCTCAAGGGAGTCATGAGCGTGGAGGATGCAAAGCGGGCCGCCGACATTGGCTGTTCGGGGATCGTGTTATCAAACCACGGCGGTCGTCAGTTGGATGGATCCACTACGGCCTTTGATCAGTTGGACGAAATCGTACAGGCGGTAGGGGATCGGATCGATGTGATGATCGACGGCGGTATTCAGCGCGGAACCCATGTTCTGAAAGCGCTCGCGATTGGGGCGAAGGCCGTTGGCTTGGGTCGTTACTACCTCTTCCCGCTGGCGGCTGCGGGACAAGCAGGCATCGAACGCGCGATTGGAAAGCTCAAAGAAGAGCTCGTGCGCGATATGCGGTTGATGGGCTGCACATCGGTCGACCAACTCACCCGTGATATGGTGAAGTTCAAGTAACAACGCTTAGGAAAACGTGCACCGTCTATGAAACGGTGCACGTGCCATTGATCAATATTCGACGCCAATCTGTGCTTTGATGCCAGCGCGGAACGGGTGTTTGATCAGCTCCATTTCTGTCACCAGATCTGCGATTTCGATCAGGTCTTCATGGGCGTTGCGACCTGTCAAAACCACATGCGTCATATGTGGTTTTTCATTGGCCAGAAATTCGACAACATCCTTGATATCGACGTAGTCGTAGCGGATCGCGATGTTGATTTCGTCCAAAAGAACCATGCTGTTCGACGGATCGCGGATCAGTTCCTTGGCCTTCTCCCATGCGGCTTGGGCCATTTCAGTGTCGCGGGTTTTGTCTTGGGTTTCCCAAGTAAAGCCTTCGCCCATCGTGTGGAATTCACAAAGGTCGGTGAAGCGAGCGAGGATCATATTGCGTTCGCCCGTGCTCATCCCGCCTTTGATGAACTGAACGACGGCGGATTTCATACCGTGCGCGATGTGCCGAAAAATCATGCCAAAGGCTGCGGTTGATTTACCTTTGCCCTTGCCCGTGTGGACAATGATCAGACCTTTCTGGTCGGTCTTTGTTGCCATGATTTTATCACGGGCGGCTTTCTTCTTGGCCATCTTTTGGGCGTGGCGTTCTGTATCTTCGGTCATCTGGTCCTCCGTTCGCTTTCAGAGTCTGGCCAAGTGGTCGGGCGAGCGCAAGGCTCCAAATTGCAAAGGGCGCCACTGAGGGCGCCCTTTACCATTTTGAAGGGAGGGGAAGGAAACTTATTCAGCTGGAACAGCGGCCAATTTGGTTTTGCCAAAGTGGCGACGGTTGAGGTGAAGAACTAGAGCAACCATGGCGAACTGGAAGGCCAGAGCGATGGCGATGATCATCCAGTAGGTCACGCTGAACTTTGCGACGAGACCAGCGGCAACCAGACCTTTGTGGAGCCAGAATTGTGTCATCACAGAGAGTGCGACACCCGGGCAAACAAGAGCGTAGGACCCTGCAGAGTTTTTTTCACCAGTCAGGAAGGTCGACGCGTAGCCCTGACGACCCAGTACAGTCAGGCCGAGCAGCAGGAACAACACTTGAACAGTGAGGAACTTGGTCAAGGTCATCAGTGTTTCGGCCGCATTGGTGTGCACGTCGAAGGTGGTGTGCAGGCCGTGATCTTGGCGCAGAACCATGATCCCAAGGACGGTCATCAGAGGGATGATGATCATCAGGGTCGGGCCAGCTTCTTTGTGGGTGCCGTAGTGCAGCATGGAGTTGAACGCGGTCACGGCTGCGACGATTGCGTAGATTGTCGCGATCAGGCCAAAGAAAGTGGACACGACGAGCGCGGTTCCGACGGTCAGCGGTGTGGTCGACATCGCAGCGGGTGCGGAGAGGCCGACAGCGACCATCGCCAGAGCAAAGGCGGGGAGAAGCTGTGCGAAGGAGTTATGCGCCGTGACGTCGAACAACCCGCCTTCGGACAGTACGCGGCCCAAGAAGTGACCGATCATGCGCAGAGCGAGGACGCCCGTCAGGAAGAACGCGACGAGAGCGGCGGGGAAAAGATACTCAACGATGCTCCACAATTGCGGAACGAAAACCAAGCCGACAATGAACATCGCGTTGATCGACATAGCCACCGCGAGTGGCATAGCGAGCAGTTGGGTTTCGCCGTTCGAGTGGCGGAGTTTTTGATAGGCTTCGGTTTTCTTGAATTCGGACAGTTTGCCGAAGTTCCAGATCAAGTAGCGCAGGTTTTGAATGACAAAGAAGGCAATCCCAGCCATCGCCGCGACGATCGCGAACTGTTGGAAGGGATTTCCTTTGGCCCATGCGTTCATGATGTCCTCAAAAACGGGAACGGGTGCGTTGGGGTGCGGCACCCAGAACATCAGATACATGAAGAAAGTGACAGCCAATCCGCCAGCACCAACAGAGGCGAGAAAATAAAGTGGCGACCAATTGTCTGCCGGACGTTTCATAAGTTGGGACATCGTGCCCTCCATATATATCAAGAATCTTTTATGTGATTTGATACAGGGGGTACGTATTGCATGTCAATATTGAGATATATTGATTTATGTGTAGTTTGGACGGCGGCAGTGTTGAATGGTGCACAGTCATGTGACCAGAAATACACAGACCACTAGCCGATCACGCGACGGTGATTTTTGATCTACAAGTTCTTTCGCACCTGCGGCATAGCGCGACCATAGTTCTGCTTAGGGGCAAGTATGCAGTATTTTTCTTTAGCCGTTTTGGTTCTTTATATCGGCGTTGCAGCACTTTCGACGATCTAACCCCTACGCTCTTAGCTCTGCGATGCGTGCCCTTGCAGAGTTAGAGCGCGGTTGCCACAGTCCACGATCAATCGCTTCCTGAAGCCGATCTGCGATTTCGCGCAGGGCCGCAGGGTTTACGTCTTCGATAAACTCGCGGGTGTCGTTGTCCTCTAGAAATGCGGCTTCGACCAGATCGAAATGATGGTTGCGCACCGCACCAGTCGTTGCGGCAAAGGCGAACATGTAGTCGACAGTGGCCGCGATCTCGAACGCGCCTTTGTAGCCGTGGCGTTTGACGCCTTCGATCCACTTCGGGTTCACGACGCGGCTGCGGACCACGCGACCGATTTCGTCCTCGAGCGTGCGGATGACCGGCCGTTCGGGACGTGAGTGGTCGTTGTGATAAATCGGTCGGTCTTGACCCTGGAGCGTGCTAATCGCCGCCGCCGCACCGCCTTCGAATTGGTAGTAATCGTCAGAGTCGAGCAGGTCGTGTTCTCTGTTGTCTTGGTTCTGCACGATTGCTTCCGTCTGCGAGAGGCGTTGACGGAACCCTGAATGGTCGGCGGTTCCTTCGTCCTTTGCGCCGTAGGTGTAGCCGCCCCATTCGATGTAAGCGTTCCCAAGGTCAGCTTTGTCGTTCCAGACACGTTCGTCGATTAGAGCCTGCAGACCCGCGCCATAGGCCCCCGGTTTGGAGCCATAGACGCGCGATTGACCTTCGCCACGGCGTGCGCGGGCTGCGGCGGGGTTTTGGTCGTCGCTTTCGTCCAAGGCCTGAACGGCGCGCGCGGCGCTATCCACCAATGCGATCAACTGCGGGAACGCATCGCGGAAGAAGCCCGAAATGCGGAGGGTGACATCCACACGGGGACGGCCAAGAACGCCCTCAGGCAGGACTTCGAACCCAGTCACGCGGCGGTTCGCGCTGTCCCATGTGGGTTTGACGCCCATGAGCGCCAGCGCTTGGGCGATATCGTCACCACCAGTCCGCATATTCGCCGTACCCCATGCGGTCACAAGCATCGTACGCGGCCAGTCGCCGTGATCCTGTAGGTGCTTTTCGATGAGCAGGTTCGCGGACTTCCAGCCGAGCTTCCATGCGGTCGGTGTCGGGACAGCGCGGCTATCGACGGAGTAAAAGTTCTTACCCGTTGGCAGAACGTCCAACCGTCCGCGGGTCGGGGCGCCAGAAGGTCCAGGGGCGACCGCGCGACCGTCGAGCGCAGCAAGCAAAGCCGAGCCTTCGTCGGGACCGCAGGCGTTGATGATCGGACGAATGGTGTTCAGGATTTCAGCTACGACTGCTGAGGAGGCAGGGCCGATGGGGTCAATCTGTTCTGGGCCCTCATCACCCCAGCCACCATCGCGAAGGAGCTTTTGGCTTAGTTCTTCGAGGCGTTCGACGGTATCGCCTGTCGTCCTCCATGTTCCGCCCGTATTCAAAACTTCAGGACGCGAGCCGTCCCAAGCGGTGCCTAGGTCAGCGCTGAGCGGATCAAAGCCGAGCGCGAGGTCATCTGCCAGTGCCCGTAGAAGGGACGCATTTGGCCCCGCCCCATCACCACGCGGGACGCGGGCCAGAGCAATAGCGAGGTCGAGCGCCTGCTGCCCCGTCGGGGATTGCCCGAAAATATGGAGCCCATCGCGTATTTGCGCTTCCTTCAGCTCGCAAAGATATGCGTCGAGTTTAGCTAGGTCGGTATCCTGATCGCCTGTCATGCCGACATCAGTCGAAAGGCCCGTCACGTCTGAGAGCGACAGAATTTCACGACGCAGAGTGTCGATCCGACGGGGATCTACACCTGCCGCTTCGTAGTATTCATCCACCAGTGCTTCGAGGTCGCGAAGCGGACCGTAACTCTCGGCACGGGTGAGGGGCGGCGTCAGGTGGTCGATAATTACCGCGCTTGTCCGCCGCTTGGCCTGTGTCCCTTCACCGGGATCGTTCACGATGAACGGGTAAACGTGGGGCGTCGCGCCGAAAATCGCTTCTGGGAGGCAGGATTCGGACAGGGCCAGTGATTTCCCTGGAAGCCACTCTAGGTTTCCGTGCTTGCCCATGTGCACGATCGCATGTGCGCCCATGTGGTGTCTGAGCCAGAAATAGAAGGCGAGATAGTTGTGCGGCGGCACGAGGTCGGGAGAATGGTAAGTCTCTGTCGGATCGATGTTATAGCCTCGTGCAGGCTGGATGCCGACGACGACGTTGCCGTAGCTATGGATCGACAAGGCAAAGCCAGCGTCGGTGACAAAGGGATCACTTTCGGGCGTGCCCCAGCGGTCGGTGATGCGTTGTTTCACGTCCCAAGGCAGCGCGTTGAAGTGCGAAAGGTAATCGGACAACGGAAGCACTTCGCCGCCTGCCTTTTCAGCGCGATCAGTGAGCCAGTTGGTCGGACCCGCCGTGATGCGATCCATGAGCGCGCGACTGTCCGGCGTTTCCGTTTGGTATCCAGCGGCTGCAAGGAGTGCGAGCGTATGAGCTGTGCCCGCGGGTGTATCGAGGCCAACACCGTTCGCAAGACGACCGTCTTTGTTCGGGTAGTTTGCGAGGACGATGCCGATCTTGCGGTCTTTGGGCGCGGTGCGGCGAAGGGTGGCCCAGTTGCTAGCCAGTTGAGTGACGAAATCGATCCTGTCACCGCGTGCTTGATAGGCCGCAACGGGACATTGCGTGGCTTCGTCGAAATAAGCTTGGCCCTTAAAGCTAATCGCACGTGATAGAATGCGGCCATCAACCTCTGGCAAGGCGACGTTCATGGCGATGTCTCGTGCCGAAAGGCCAGTCAGGCCGTCAGCCCAGGCTTCTTCGGAACCACCGGACAGAACGACCTGCAACACGGGGGCGTCGTTCGAAAATGGCGCGGCGAGAGGATTAGGCGCAGATTCATCAGCATGAGGGCTTCCGACTGCAAAAGAGGTGCAGTTCAGGATGACGTCTGGCGGGCAACTGGTGAACAATTGTTCGAGGGTCGCGACAGAAACGGGGTCTTTGAGCGAGGCCACGAAAATAGGCATCGGGTTGAGGCCCGCGCGCATCAGCGACTTTGTCAGTCGATTGATCGGGTTGAGGCCTGCGCCTTGAACCAATGCACGGTAAAACACGATCGGCACGACTGGCGCATCAAGAGTCCATGATGCTTTCAGATCGGTAAGATTCGAAATACCAAGGCCAGGCCAGTAAATACCCGCACGCAAGAGCGGGGAGGCCGCCGCAGGTTTTTCGCCGCCATTGATGAGAGATTTTGCATAGGCGAGGAAGTTAACCGCGTTCTGCGGGCCGCCTTCGACAAGGTAGCTCCACAATGCGTCGTAATCTGCGCCGCGAACGGTCGAAATATCCCGCAGTTCTGCGTCTGGTTTGTCGTCACCGGGCAGAGCGGCGAACGGAATGCCAGCCTCGTGCAAACGAGCCGCATACTGTTCCAACCCGTATTTCCAGTAACCCGCGCCACCCAACACCCGCGCGATCACGATTCGGGATTTCGTCGCGCAATCATCCAAATGCAGGTCTACTGACATTGGGTGCATCAGGTTCATCATCGATGCGAGCCGCAGCGATGGTGCATCGGTCATTTCCGCCCGCGCCTCTGACAAAGCAGCCAATTCGGTGTCAGCGGCAGAGATGACCACTACATCAGCAGGGGTTTGGCCTAGATCGACAGGCTCTTTGTCATCGATATTTCCGGGGGTCGCTGCCAAGAGGTGCATTGTCTAAAGCCTTGGTTTCGGGCATCAGCGCGGCAAAGGAGCCGCATCATGGATTACAGTAAATCGGGTGGCGCTAAGGGACCGAAGGGTCAACCGCGTCACAAAGAACATAACGCCAAGGGAACAGATAAGAACCCGTTTGGCGGAAAGAACGACAAAGCCGCACTTTTGGAACGGATGAAAAAAGCCGCTGCCGAAAAGAAGGCCAAGTAGGGTCAAAGCGGCTTTTCCATAAAGATGGAGGAGGCCGCATCGGGGTAATCCCCAAACGGACCGCAGCGGGTGAACCCGTGGCGTTCATACACACGGTGCGCGGCGTGGAGGAGGTTTCCTGTCTCCAGCCGCAACCATTCTAGCTTTTCGTCCCGTGCTTCGTCTTCGATCTGCCGAAGAAGAGCAGAGGCTACGCCTTTGCCGCGGGCCTCTGATGACGTGAACATCGACTTCACCTCACCATATCCCTCTTTGATAGATAGCGCCCCTGTGCCGACAATTGTGTCGCCGATCCGCGCCGTAAAAAATCGGATCGACGGAACACAAAGCTCATCGATATCGAGGAAAAAGTTATCCTCTGGTGGGAACAACTCCTCCATCAGGGCGTGCGACTGTTTGAGCAGCGCACTCGCCTGTGGGTCTTTGGGGCTATTCCGTTCGACGATGATCATGCGGACAGCGCTGCCTCAATCGCCGTACGGTCGAGACCTGCTTCGCCAATGACAACCAATCGGGTTTCACGAGCGCCCGAGAAAGGCTGATCGAAATAGGTTTCGATGCGCGGGCCGACGGCCTGAAGGGTCATGCGCATCGGTTTGCCTTCAACAGCGACGAACCCTTTGAGACGCAGGATGTCGTGCGCTTTGATCACGTCCACGACCTGTGCCGCAAAGGCCTTTGCGTCGGTCACTTCTGGCAGGGTGACAACGAAGGATTCGAACTCGTCATGGCCGTGCTCATGTTCGTGGTCGTGATCATCATGGTCGTCATCGTGATCGTCGTCATCATGGTGGTGATGATGGTGGTGAATTTCATGACGCGCTTCGAGGTCGGATTCAGCGCCGATCCCCTGACCGAGCAAAATATCGACGGGGAGTGCACCCATAGTCGCTTTGACAACTTGAACACCATCGCGGCTCTCTGACTTGAGCTGAGCGGTGAGCGCATCAACCTCTTCTGCGGACAAAAGATCGGTCTTATTCACAACGATCATGTCAGCGCAGGCGATCTGGTCTTCGAAGAGTTCAGACAGCGGTGTTTCGTGATCGAGGTTTTCGTCCAATTTGCGCTGGGCATCGACAGCTTCGACACTGTGCGCAAAACGACCTTCAGTGACGGCCTTGCCGTCGACTACGGTTACAACGCCGTCCACAGTCACTTTGGTCGAGATGCCGGGCCAGTTGAACGCACGTACCAAGGGCTGGGGCAGGGCGAGGCCAGAGGTTTCGATCACGATGTGGTCGGGTTTGTTGTCCCGTTCCAGCAGTTTTTCCATGGTCGGAATAAAATCATCGGCAACGGTGCAGCAAATGCAACCGTTCGACAGCTCCATGATGTCGTCTTCGGTGCAGGTTTCTTCGCCGCAGCCTTTGAGGATGTCACCGTCAACGCCCAAATCACCGAATTCGTTGATGATGAGAGCAATACGTTTGCCCTTGGCATTTTGCAGGATGTGGCGGATCAACGTGGTCTTACCAGCACCTAGAAAGCCGGTGACGACGGTTGCGGGAATCTTGGCAGGCATGGCGGGCTCCGTTATGGGTCGCGTATATTTGGCCCGAATGGGCGGGAAAGGAAAGGCGATGGCGGATCGCATCACCATTTGTGAAAGTTGCCAATCCGGCGGTGCGTCCAAAGGGGCCGCGTTGGCGGATCAGCTGCGGTCTATGGTGCAGGCCGAGGTCGCAACAACAGACTGCATGATCGTCTGTGGCAAACCTGTCACCGTTTCATTTCGTTCAACGGGTAAGGCCGCGTATCTGTTCTCTGGCGTTGATCCTGACTCGCAGGCCGAAGAGATCGCAGAGTTCGCCCGACTTTATGCAGAGGCCGAGGATGGCATCGTGAATGATGTCAGGTCCATCGGCCAACTGCGGTTCTGTTTGATCGGACGTATTCCCGCCTAATCGCGTTCCCAGAGGGCGCCCGCGAAATAGCCGAGCGATAGCCAAGCGATTGCTGCGACCCCGAGGCTGCGGGCAACAAACAGTGACCCGAGTTCAGGCGGCGCATAGCCATAGTAGGTATCCAAGTGCGGCGCGCCGATGAGATGGGGCAGCGCGATCAGGATAACTGCGAGGGCATAGTGGGCATTCATCTTCCCAAACGCGAAAAGACCGAGACCCGTCGCCGTTGCAGCAACCGTGGCAAGCCACCAGTATTGACGAATATCCAAATCTGCGCTCGCTGTGCCAGGGAGCTCAGGCGGTAGGCCAAACGCTGGCGCAAGGTTCATTGCGAAAAATCCGCAAAGCCCCCAAACCAATCCAGCGCGAGCAGAAATTTTCACGCCCCGCTTTGATACGATTGCGAACAGCGCGACCATAATAAAGGCGAGGCCCGTATATGTCACAAGGTTGCTTGCGAAGGTCGAAAAGTGCCGTGGCAACTCTGCCCAGACATCTGGACGGCCGGCAGGCGACATGGGGCCGAGGTCAGTAAAGTGAACCCGATCACCAAATTCATAAAGTTCACCTTCCATCATCACAGGGACGACAAAGGTAAATTGTAGAAGGGCTGCGAGAGCCCCCGCAGCCAGACCAGCGAACAACGCGCTGGTTAAAATCTTTTTGCTCATTGGATCAGCAGCGCTGCCTTAGTGGCAGGGGAAGCCGATCGAGTGACGCGAGTCGTGCGTCAGATCGTGCGCGGTAGCCGAGTGGCTCAGGCCAGCTGCGAAAACGAGGCCGAGGCCGAGGATTGCAGCAGCAGCGATGGACATCACTTCAGAGTTGATGCGCGCGATAGCGAAAACTTTGGTCATATTTCTTCTCCTGTTCCGTCACACCCGACGGATGGTTTCTAACTTTGCTCGGTCGGTCTCCTGGCTCGCGGGTCGCTGCGTTTCCCCTACCTTCCCGGTTTCCCAGTGGTTTTTAGGGGCACGCTCGCCGCATACAGTCGCGGGGGCGGCTGCGGAATTGGCCCTCCGGATGGGATCCGGCCTTACCGCATTCCCGGTTATCCTCTGACGCTTTGCGTACGTGGTGAGGCACCGAACATCTCTTTGTGCGATTTTGAAGGCCCCCTCGTCAAGGCGGATTCGCGACATGTTGGATGGTCCAAACGTCGCGATCTCAAGTGGTATAGGCCTGTGAGCTTTCGATATTTTGTGGATAACTCGCCCAAATCCGCCACATGCTGGGTGGTTTCGTTGACTCTAGAGGGCAAGGGTCGCCAAACTACGAAACGTTCAGAATCATATGAGTTTTCCGCGTGAAGTTTACCAAGCTGCGTCTCAATGGCTTTAAGAGCTTTGTTGATCCGACCGATCTTATCATTGCGGACGGTCTAACAGGCGTTGTTGGGCCGAACGGTTGCGGTAAATCTAACCTGCTTGAGGCCTTGCGTTGGGTTATGGGTGAAAACCGTCCGACCGCCATGCGGGGCGGCGGGATGGAAGACGTGATTTTCGCGGGGGCTGCGACGCGGCCCGCTCGAAACTTTGCCGAAGTGTCGCTGGTGATCGATAACGCAGAGCGGTTGGCGCCAGCGGCGTTTAATGATGCGGATAACCTAGAGATTGTTCGTCGGATTACCCGCGATATCGGCTCTGCCTATAAGGTCGGCACCAAAGACGTTCGCGCTCGCGATGTGCAGATGCTTTTTGCAGACGCGTCGACGGGGGCTCATTCCCCTGCCTTGGTTCGCCAAGGGCAGATTTCAGAACTGATCAACGCGAAACCCAAGGCACGCCGTCGTATCCTCGAAGAAGCGGCAGGCATTTCTGGGCTTTATCAACGTCGCCACGAGGCCGAGTTAAAGCTGAAGGCCGCAGAGGCGAACCTCGAACGCGTTGATGATGTGATTGAGCAATTGTCGAACCAGTTACAGCAATTGGCGCGTCAGGCACGTCAGGCGGCGCGCTACCGTGAAATCGGTGAGAAGCTACGTCAGTCCGAAGGCATGTTGCTCTATCGCCGCTGGAAGGAAGCCGAAGAAGCTCGCATGAAAGCGGTGGAGGTTTTGCGAGAGCGGACCGTTGAGGCGTCTCAGGCCGAAGGGAACGCGCGTTCTGCAGGGAAATTGCGCACAGAAAAAGAGGATGCGCTGCCAGCCCTACGCGAAGAAGAAGCCATCGCATCAGCGGTGTTGCAACGCCTTCAGGTTCAGCGCGATGCGCTAAAGGATCAAGAGGCGCGGGCGCTTGAAACAATACAGACGCTAAAAAACCGCATCGATCAATTGGCGCGGGATATCGAACGCGAGGCGGGCCTGAATAAGGACGCGGGCGAAACGATTGAACGGCTCGAATGGGAGCAGCGTGAAATCGCGAAAGCTGGGCAGGGTCATGAAGGCCGCCTTGAGGCTGCGCAGGCCGCTGCGCGTGATGCCGCGGCGACCTTGCAGGATCGCGAAACGATGATGTCTGAGCAGACAGAGGATGTGGCCCGTTTGGCGGCTCGTCACCAGTCTGCGCAGCGTTTGATTGAAGACAGCCGCAAAACTTTGGCAAAGGCAGAAGAAGACGCAACTCGTGCCCGCACGGCCATGGCTGACGCTGAGGCTGCATTGGAAAAAGCCGAAGCTGATTTCGAAATGGCACAAGAGGCCGAAGAGATTGCCCGCGCGACGGCTGAACATGCCGAAGAAACGCTGATTGAGGCCGAAGCTGCCCGTGCAGATGGTCAATCGCATGAGGTTGATGCACGGGCCTTGCGGTCGGCGGCTGAGGGTGAGGCTAATGCGCTGCGTGCCGAAGTGGCGGCATTGTCGAAATTGGTCGAACGTGACGCGAAAGAGGGTGGTCAGATCCTCGATCTGTTAGCGGTGAAGTCGGGCTATGAAAAGGCGCTGGGTGCAGCATTGGCGGACGACCTGCGCGCGCCTTCGGTTGGTGCTGATGCTAAATCTGGCTGGGCGGCTTTGCCTGCATACGCGACGCCGCAATCTTTACCGTCAGGTGTGGAGCCTTTGACGTCCTACGTTGATGTCCCTGACGTTCTGGTCCGCCGCATGGGGCAGGTCGGTCTGGTCGATGCGGCAGATGGTGCGCGGCTCCAAGTCGATCTGCAGCCTGGGCAACGACTGGTCAGCGTTGAAGGCGATCTTTGGCGTTGGGATGGGTTCCGCGCTGGGGCCGAAGATGCCCCTTCGGCGGCGGCATTGCGTCTGCAGCAGATCAACCGATTGAATGAGTTGCGTGCGGATTTGGAGGTTGCGACTGAGCGTGCAGATGCCGCGCGTGTCGCCCACGAAGACGTGACAATGCGGCTCGAGAAGCTGACGCAAGCGGACCAAATGGCGCGCACCGCGCGTCGTGCCGCAGATCAACAGGTTGCGGATGCCGCTCGTGCCCTGTCGCGTGCTGAAGCGGAGCGCAACCTGTCCGAGGGGAAACGGGAAAGTTCTGGCCTTGCTCTGCGTCGCCATGAAGAAGAAGCGATGGCTTCGCGCAAGGCGCTGTCAGAGGCCGAGGCGACCGCTCGGGCTTTGCCAGATTTGGCGGATGCGAGAGCAGCGGTTGAGGACGTCAAGATGACCGTCGAAGCCGCCCGCATGATGATGATGACCAAACGCGCGGCGTTTGATGAAGTGCGGCGTGAAGGTGAAGCGCGTCTAAAGCGATCTCAGGAAATCACCAAAGAGATCAGTGGATGGCGCCACCGTTTGGATACGGCGACGAAACGGACGTCCGAATTGGAAGAGCGCAAGGCGGAGAGCGAAGAGGCGCTCTATGAGGCCAATGAGGCGCCAGAGGAAATTGCTGCCAAGCGCGATGAACTCGCCCACGCAATCGAAGAAGCAGAGGAGCGCCGAAAAGGGGCTGCAGACAATCTAGCAGAGGCTGAGACCGCACTTCGTGACGCGCAAATGGCTGAACGGGATTGTGAACGTCTGGCATCTGAGGCGCGCGAGGCCCGCGCCCGCGCTGAGGCCCGAAACGAGGCCGCTCGCGAAACTGTAGCTTACGCGGCCGAACGGATCATGGAAGCGCAGGAAACGACGCCTGATAAGCTCCTCGATGCGCTGGACGTTGATCCAGATAAGATGCCACCTGCCGAAGAAATCGAAGTTCAGGTGAATAGTTATAAACGTCAGCGCGACGCGCTGGGCGCTGTTAACCTTAGGGCCGAAGAAGACGCGGTTGAGGTTCAAACGGAATACGACAAACTCACTGGCGACAAAGTGGATTTGGAAGAAGCGATCAAAGCCCTGCGGCAGGGGATCTTTGGTCTGAACCGCGAGGGTCGCGAACGCCTTTTGACTGCCTTCGAGCAGGTGAATGAGAACTTCGGCATGCTGTTCACCCACCTGTTTGGTGGTGGCGAGGCAAAGCTGGTTCTAGTTGAGTCTGATGACCCGCTCGAAGCTGGTCTAGAGATCATGTGCCAGCCACCCGGTAAAAAGCTGTCGACGCTTTCCCTGTTGTCGGGTGGTGAGCAAACCTTGACCGCGATGGCGCTGATCTTTGCGGTGTTCCTCGCGAACCCCGCGCCGATCTGTGTTCTCGACGAAGTTGACGCGCCATTGGACGATGCCAACGTGACGCGGTTCTGTGACCTCTTGGATGAAATGACACGCCAGACGAACACGCGTTTCTTGATCATCACGCACCACGCGGTGACGATGGCGCGGATGGACCGTTTGTTCGGCGTTACAATGCAGGAACAAGGGGTTAGCCAGTTAGTCAGTGTCGATCTGAAAAAGGCTGAAGCTATGGTTGCCTAAAGGCAGCGACCTTGGCTGGCAGGTCTAAGTTTGCCTCAATGAGCAAGTTTTCCTCGGCCAATTTCAGGGCGAGCCACGGCTTTATCGTCATCACCTGATCGTAGAATGCGGCGATTTCTTCGACACTAGCGCCGTCAAGGTGACTCTTCATTTCCTGATTGCCGCGATACCCACCGTATTCGAGCCGATAGGGGAGGCGCGCAATCCAATCAGCGCGATTTTGGGCATGGAAATGTAGTAGTTTGATATCATCGTTAAATGGGATGCCGCGCAATTGCTCGCCATTCACCCAAGCCCCATGAATTCTCGGTTCAAGATCATCGCGCCCTGTTCGGAAGAATGACTTTCCAGCGACATGGCTCAACGCGCCCTTGCGGAGGGCGGGGGCAAACTGCCGAAACGACTGCCGCCAGCGTTGGCGCAGATCTTTGCCTTTGAGCGGTGCGCGGAACAGGTTCGCATCGAAAACAGGAAGCCCTTTAGGGGAATGGACGGCCTCCCATGGGCGCATGCGGACCATGCAATCGGATGCTGTACCCAGCACAGAGCCAATCAATTCGTCGGTATAGATAAACTCGTCCACGTCGATATGCGCGAGCCATTCCAATGGCGCGGCGTCGTAGACCCGCTTCATATTCGCGGCTTGGCGGGGCTGGTGCGCGTCAGGGCGCGAACCGAGGAGGTTAATCCAATACGCCTCGTCGCATCGGATAATTGTCAGCTGTGGATGACCCTCAAACGCAGTGGCGGCTGGGTCGTCTGGATCATCGAAGTGGAGCCAAATATGCGCAACCCCGATGGACAAGTGATAGGCGATAAAGGCCTCCACCTCGCCCAGTGGGGCCTTTATCGTAGTGCATATTCCCCAGTTAGCCATCGATTAGAGGCGGTTCAACAGATCGCGCGTTGGCCAAGCGTCAGCTGGCAAACCGAGCCGTTCTTGCTCTGTCTGAACGGCTTCGCGGGTCATTTCACCGATGATCCCATCGACACCGCCTACATCGTAGCCGCGGGCTTCCAGTCGACGCTGCAGGGTCATGATTTCTTCGCCGCTCAGCGCAGGGTCGGGGTTTCCTGCGTTATAGGCTGGAGCCCCTTCTAGGCGGGTTGCAAAATAAGCTGCGGTGGTCACGTAGACCATCGATTTGTTCCATTCGAAATAGACATGGAAATTCGGATAGGCGAGGAAGGCTGGACCTTTACGGCCCATTGGTAAGAGGATCGAAGCAGGCAAATTGGCGATGGACCCGCTGCGAGCTTGAACGCCCAAATTCGCCCAGTCGCGTCCTGACATTTCGTGATTCAGGCCCGTGAGCGACCAATCTAGGTCCGCGGGAACGGTGACTTCTTGTAGCCATGGTTCATTGGCGCGCCAGCCGAGCGACGACAGCATCGCAGCACCAGACATTAGTGCATCAGGCGAAGATCCTTTGAGGTCTACGTGACCGTCCCCATCGCCATCGCGACCGTTTTCAAGAATGTCTTTGGGTAGCATCTGCACCTGCCCGATTTCACCAGCCCAAGCGCCTCTGGTGTTCGTCGGGCTAAAATCTCCGCGTTCAAAAAGGGTGAGAGCTGCAAAGATTTGCGGACGGAACAGTTCTGGTCGGCGACAGTCGTGAGAAAGAGTCACAAGCGCATTGAGAGTGTTAAAATCGCCTTGGACCTGACCGAAATCGGTTTCAAACGCCCAAAACGCCAAGAGAACCCCGCGATTGATGCCATATTCGCGTTCTATGCGGTCGAAAACGGAATCGAAGCGGTCTGAATAGATCGCGCCGTTGTTGACCCGATTTTGGGAAATGAGACTGCGCGAGAAGTCGATAAAGTCCTTCTGGAAAACACCTTGCCGACGGTCAGCCCGAAGAACGGCATCGTCTTGGGTTGCGTTCGCAAAGAACTGATCGACCGTTCCGCGATCATGTCCGCTCGCAACGGCTTCTTGTTTGAGACCCTCGACGAAATTCGCAAAAGAACCGCCGCAAGTCGTGGCCTGTGCCGAAGTTGCGCAAAGGGCGGCGATGAAAGGCAAAACAAAACGCATGGGACCTCCGACAGTTTGGCGAGAGGGTATCAGTCGGATCGGCGCATGCAACCTTAGATAAAAGTGATGCCCAAAATCACGACAAATGCGATGCCCCACGCCCGCCAGAGTTCACGCACGGCACGGTCCACGTCTTCGGCGGTGGCGTCTTTCCGTCCGTCTGCATTGACCCACGGATAATCGCGCATTTCGCCGTGGTATGCGCGTGGACCTGAAAGGGCGATCCCGAGGACACGAGAAAGGGCTGCCTCTGGCCATCCAGCGTTCGGGCTACGGTGCAATCCCGCATCCTTACGGATCGGTGAGAATTGCCATAGGTTCGGTTTGAGTGCGACGAACAGGATTGCCGTCAGACGGGCTGGAATGAGGTTCAGGAGGTCATCGAACCGCGCTGCAGCCCATCCGAACTGTTCATGGCGCGGGGTTCGGTATCCGATCATGCTGTCTGCGGTGTTCGTGATCTTGTAGATCAAAAGGCCGGGCAGCCCGCCCACCGCAAACCAGAACAACGGAGCCAGCACGCCGTCGCTAAAATTTTCGGCAGCGCTTTCGATTGCTGCGCGAGCGACTGCGGGTTCGTCGAGTTCGGCGGTGTCACGCCCCACGATCATGGCAACAGAGGCACGGCCTGCCTCAACTGAGGTACGAAGTGCTTTGGCTACGTCAGCAACGTGTTCCACTAACGACTTTTGCGCGAGGAGCATTGCGCCGATGATCGCTTCGGCCCAGAAGCCAGGTAAATCCTGAAGGCCCATGCCCAATAGTGCGAACATCACGACGAGAATGGCGAAGGACGCGATGCCTTTGTCTTTGCGATGCGTGCCTTTGTTGAACGACGTGTCGATGAAACTGACGCATTTCCCCATCAGAACCGCAGGATGCGGAAAGCGCGACCAGAGCCACTTTGGCTCTCCGAAAATCGCGTCCAACACCATGGCCAACAGAACGCTCATAGCGCGGCCTCTAGTTGATCCCATTGGTCGGGCGCAGGAAGACCAAGACGGATCCACGTTTTCGAATAGGGGAAAATGCGTGACCAGACATGGTTTTGGGCCAAACGATTTTGCCAATGTGCGGCATCATCGACATTGTAGAGTCTAAAGAGTGGCGTTCCGCCGACCAGCTTTGCTCCTTTGCGTAGCATCAGATCGTCCAGACGTTGCGCGTCTTTGTCCAATCTATTTCGTGTATCTGCGGCCCATGCGGTGTCTCGCAAAGCTCTCGCACCAATCTCGAGAGCGGGGCCATTCACGGACCACGGTTCTTGTAGCGCTTTCATTCGATCGATGAACGACGGGGCAGCGATCATGAACCCCAAGCGTAGTCCCGCGAGGCCCCAGAATTTGCCAAAGCTCTTGAGAATGACAATTCCCTCGTCTGCGGCGCGGGCGATATGGGATTGTTCGGGCCAAACGTCACAAAAGCTTTCGTCAATGACGGTCAGAGAGCGGTCACCGAAAACGTCGCTTGACCAAAGTTTGCCATCGGGATTGTTCGGGTGAACATAAACGTGGCTGGCCGCGGTTGTCATATCGCAATGACCAAGTTTACCTGCTGCCTCAAATGCGGCCGCATGTTCGTTGTAAGTGGGCGTTGGAATGTAGGTGTTGTCGTGATCAGAAAGACTGGGCATCCGAGTGATGAGCGCAGAGGCACCATTGGCGGGTAGGATCTCGGCACCATCGGGCACGTTCCAAAACTCACGTGCGCCAGATATGAGCCGATCCATAGCACCGCTGTCAGGAAGAGTATTCCACGCAACCGCCGAAATATCACGTACGGGGTAGGGGATGGGGTTTATCCCTGTCGACAGATCAACCCAGTCAGAGCGATGACCGCCCCATTTTGCGACAGCGGCATCGACGCCACCACCGTGATCGCGGGCCATCAGTTCTGCTCCGGCAATGGAATGTGGCGGGAGACAAAGTGTCCTTTGACGCCGATAGGCCACTGGCGGAAAGGAACTTGGCCCGTTTCGCTTTCTGAATGCATGACGGCGTAGTCGACGATTGCCTGAGCATCGGCCGGTGTCGCGTCAAACATGCCGAGGGAGTAGCTGATCTTCCCTGCGCCTTGAACGATCACGTTGCAGGCACGTTCACATCCCATTGTGCAGGTTACGCGGCGGGTGCTGATGCGAGCAGGTTGCGCAGCGGCTTCGATCAGTTCAGCAAAGGCTTCACCGTCTGTTTTGTCCGTGCTGCGCTCGCCCCAATCAGCGCGCTTGCACCCTGCACATATGGTAATCCAGCTGGTCATTGATCATCCTCTTGCTTCGCGCCTTTTGAACCCGATTGGGCGTCGCGAAACAAGAGTAGGACGTCAACTTCGTCTGCACAGGTCAGGACATGACCAAGATGCCACTATCCGCGTCCATGTGGTGCGTTCCAGTCCAGATCGGGCCCGACGGGGACAATGCGGTGCGGGTTAATCGTGTCGTGGCTGTAGTGATAGTGGTGGCTGATGTGGTCGAAATGGGTCGTCTCTGCCACGCCTTCGATCTGGTAGAGCTCGCGGGTGTAGGCCCAGAGGTTCGGATACTCGATCAGTTTACGACGATTACATTTGAAGTGGCCATGATAGACAACGTCGAACCGAACGAGCGTCGTCCAGAGGCGCCAATCGGCTTCGGTCAGGGTGTCGCCTGTCAAATAACGGTTGTTCGATAGGATGCCTTCGAGCCAATCGAGGCTGTCGAACAAAGGGCCTACGGCTTCTTCATACGCGGATTGGCTGGTGGCAAAGCCTGATTTGTAGACGCCGTTGTTCACCGTGTCGTAAATGCGTTCGTTCAACGCCTCGATCTGGTCGCGAAGGCTTTCGGGCCAGTAGTCGTCCGTGTTTCCAGTGATGTCATTGAATGCGGAATTGAGCATCCGGATGATCTCTGAACTTTCGTTAGAAACAATCGTCTGACGTTCTTTGTCCCAGAGGATTGGCACCGTTACCCGACCAGAGATCGTCGGGTCTGTGCGGGTGTAGATGTCGCGCAGAAACGGCAAGCCAAAGAGGGTATCGCCTGTTGCTCCGTTAAAATCGGTTTCAAATGTCCAGCCATCGCTCAGCATGTGAGGGTGCACGACAGAGACGCTGATGTGGTCGGTCAGGCCCTTAATAGCACGGAACACGAGCGTGCGGTGCGCCCAAGGACAGGCGAAGGACACGTAGAGGTGATAGCGACCGCTTTCGGCTTTGAACCCACCTTCGCCAGTTGGTCCAGCCGATCCATCAGCCGTAATCCAGTTTCGAAAGGCAGCCGTCGTGCGCACGAATTTACCGCCCGTCGATTCGGTATCGTACCATTCGTCGCGCCATGTGCCGTTGTCGAGAAAACCCATCCTATGCCCTTTCGTGTTTCGACTAAGAGATAGGCAAATGGCCTACGCAGGCAATCGAACTGTTCGAACATGTCCTTTGCGTTACTGCACAGGTCGTTTTCGATCTACCCTGCGACGTTTAACCGTTTGCCCACTTTGCCCTACCCCTGTAGGAAGTCCCGAGACGAAGCCTAAACTAGGCCAGAGCGGTTGGTGGTGCGGCGGTTGACCTGAATTGGGACCAAAGCTCACGTCGTCCGATCCCCGCACTTTCGCGGTCCTCTGGTCTTTATCTGAACGGAGGTCACGCCATGCGCAGCGCGCTTACTCTTATCCTTTTGCTGACGGCAAATGCCGCCTCGGCCCATGTTGGCCATTTGGGTGAGTTGGCTGGGCATGATCATTGGGTGGCGGGTGCTGCACTAGGTCTGGCGATCCTTTTGGGGCTTCGCGAGGCTTTGAAAGCTCGCAAAGACGACGCTGAAAAAGCGTCTCAAGAGGCTGACGAAGAAGCCGAAGAAGAAATCGAAGGCGATGAGGTGCCAGCATGAAAACGGGTGTGATGATCTGCGGCCACGGTTCGCGGAGCCAGTCGGCAGTTGATGAGTTCAAAGTGCTGGCCGAGAAATTGCCCGCCTATCTGCCGTCGGACTGGATGGTTGATTACGGCTACCTCGAATTTGCGAACCCTGTGATCCGCGATGGTCTCGATAATCTTCGGAACGCTGGCTGCGAACGTATTCTCGCTGTTCCGGGTATGCTCTTTGCGGCGATGCACTCTAAGAACGACATTCCCACCGTGCTGAACACCTACGCGGCCAAGCACGGTATCGACGTGAAATATGGTCGTGAATTGGGCGTCGATCCCAAGATGATCGCGGCGGCGGCAGATCGCATTCAGACTGCCGTTGACGCTGCCAACGCGGACCTTGGTGATGTGCCGATGCACGAAACCTGCTTGGTCGTGATTGGGCGCGGTGCATCTGACCCCGATGCGAACAGCAACGTGTCCAAGATCGCACGAATGCTTTGGGAAGGTATGGGATTTGGTTGGTGTGAGGTCGGGTATTCTGGCGTCACATTCCCGCTGGTCGAACCAGCCCTGCAGCACGTCGCAAAGCTAGGCTACAAGCGCGTTGTCGTGTTCCCGTACTTCTTGTTCACGGGCATTCTGATCGACCGCATTTACGGCTTTACCGATCAGGTTGCGGCTGAACACACCGACATCCAGTTCGTCAAAGCAGGCTATCTGAATGATCACCCAAAGGTTCTCGAAACCTTTGCGGAGCGTATCAAAGAGCAGACAGGCAGCGTTCCTGTTCCGAACTGTGGTATCTGCCCGTTCCGCGCGCAGGTGCTCGCGGTTGAGGACGGTGAGGCGAGCCAGATTTCCCCAGAAGAACGTCGCGCGGCACTCGAGGCGAGCGGTCATCCTGCCTACGGCGAAGTTCCTCCTCCGACCTGCGTATTGTGCAAATACCGCACCGAAGTGATCGGCTTTGAGGCCGAAGTGGGTGCCGTGCAAGAAAGCCATCATCACCACGTCGAGGGCCAAGGGGCGAGCGCACTGGGTTCCAACGTTGCGGACTGTTCGCTGTGCGATACCTTCTGTACAGGCCTGTGCCGTCTGCAAGGACACACCCATCACGACCACGGTCATCACCACCATCACCATGATCATCATCACCACCATGATCACGATCATCACCATGGGCACCACCACCATCACGATGATGGGCATCATCACCATCATGACCACGATCACCACCATCATGGGCATGATCACGGGCACGACCATCACCATGCTCCTTATCCGCACGCCGATCACCCCTTGGGTCCAAAGAGCGCGCTGAAATCAAAGAAGCCCTGACTATCACACCCGCCCCACCCCTCTGATCTAGGCGTCGGGGCGGCCGCTGCCCTGACAGGGAACCGACATATGCGCCCATACGAAAAAGACCCATCCGCGATTTACGCGCAGAGCTTTGCCACTGTGCGCAAAGAGGCGCGCCTCGACCGATTTCCGCAGGACATGCAGCCGTTGGTGACGCGGTTGATCCATTCCTGTGGCATGGTCGAAATCGCAGATCGTCTTGCGTTTACTCCGTCTGTGTATTCCGTGGGTCATGCGGCGCTTCAGTCGGGCAAGCCGATCCTGTGTGATTGCGAGATGGTTGGCGCTGGGATCATCCGTCGCTATCTGCCCGCACAGAACGACGTGATCGTGACGCTTAACGATCCCCGGACTCCTGAATTGGCCCAAGAGATTCGGAACACCCGCAGTGCCGCTGCGGTTCGCCTCTGGGAACCTCATATCGAGGGCGCCGTGGTCGCCGTCGGCAATGCGCCGACTGCGCTTTTTCATCTTCTTGAACTGATCGATGAGGGTTTTCCAAAACCTGCTGTCATCCTAGGCTTCCCCGTTGGCTTCATTGGCGCTGCTGAGTCAAAAGCAGAACTCGCTGCTAATTCTCGTGGCATTGATTTTGTTGCCCTTAAGGGCCGCAAAGGCGGATCTGCGATGGCATCCGCTGCGGTCAACGCCCTCGCCGCAGGTTTGCCCGAGGAACGGACATGACCGCTTGGCTCAACATTGTTGGGATCGGTGAAGACGGGATGGATGGTCTAACGCCTGTCACCCGTGCGACTGTGGAGCAGGCTGACGTCGTGATTGGCGGTGAACGTCATCATGGGCTGACCCCTAACCTCAAGGCAGAGCGGATAGCGTGGCCGTCTCCGTTTGACGCGTTGATCGACACTATTCGCACACATCGCGGTAAGAAGGTCGTTGTTTTGGCGACGGGTGATCCGCTTTGGTATTCGGTGGGGCCAAAAATTGCGAAGTCTTTCGAAGCGGAAGAGGTGGTTTTTCACCCTCAGCTTTCCGCATTTCAATGGCTCGCCGTTCGGATGGGGTGGAGCCTTGCCGACCTCGAAACGCTGACCGTCCACGGGCGACCTGTTCAACAGATGATCCCGTTCATTCGCCCGAATGGACGTTTGCTGCTGTTAACGACGGGTGCGCAAACGCCTTCGGAAGTTGCGGAAATTTTGACAGCGCGTGGCTATGGTCCGTCTCGGATCACGGTGTTCGGTGCGCTGGGCGGTGATCGGGAAACGCGATTTGACGGGATTGCCTCTGAATGGAATCATGTTGTGCCTGACTTCAACAGTATGGCTGTTGAGTGCATTGCGGGCGAGGGCGCGCAAGTGTTGCCGCTGATGGGGCTGCCTGATGATGCGTTCGCCTCTGACGGAACAATGACGAAACAAGAAGTCCGGGCAATCACCTTGGCCAAACTCATGCCGATGCGCGGTGCGGTCCTTTGGGACGTCGGCTGCGGAAGCGGGTCGGTGGCGATCGAATGGATGCGTGGCGCGCGGGATGCTGTGGCATTTGGGGTTGAACCTCGGGCGGATCGCATCGCCCTCGCGACCCAGAATGCATTGGCGTTGGGTGCACCGCGAATGACCCTAATTGAGGGCCGCGCGCCTGAATGTTTGGCTGGATTGCCGACACCAGACGCGGTTTTTGTCGGCGGTGGCTTGACGGAAACGACGTTTCAGATCGCGTGGGACGCATTGTCCAACTACGGTCGTTTCGTTGCAAACGCCGTCACCCTCGAAACCGAAGCCGTATTGCGCGACCTACATTCGAAATTTGGCGGGCAATTGATCCGCCTCTCGGTTGAACGAGCAGAGCCAGTCGGCCGCCTAACGGGCTGGCGACCGGCAATGACCGTGACCCAATGGAGTATCGTTAAATCATGACCGGAACTCTCTACGGTGTTGGCCTCGGGCCGGGCGCGCCCGACTTGATAACCTTGCGCGCCTCCCGCTTGATCGAAGGGGCAAAGGTTGTCGCCTATCCTGCGCTTGTTGGTGGCGAGAGCTTCGCGCGCTCGATCGCTGCTGGTTTGATTTCAGCGGATGCAAAAGAAATCGTCATGGAAGTCCCTATGACGACCGAACGGGGCCCTGCGCAAGCGGCCTACGACGTAGGCGCCGCGCAGATTGCGGAGGCGTTGGAGGCTGGGCAGGACGTTGTCGTTCTCTGTGAAGGCGATCCGTTTTTCTACGGCTCTTTCATGTATCTCTACGCTCGCTTGTCCGACAGATTTAAATGCGAAGTCGTTCCCGGTGTGACGTCGATCACTGCATGTGCCTCTGTCGCCGGTCGGCCCTTGGTTGCCCGCAATGAACGCCTAACCGTGCTGCCTGGTCCGCTACCCGAAGATGAACTTCGTTCGCGAATTGCTGGCGCAGAAAGTGTGGCGATTATGAAAGTTGGCCGTCACTTGGCCAAAATTCGTGCGGTAATTAGTGATTTGGGGCTGGTCGAACATGCCACCTACATTGAACGCGCGACCTTACAAAATCAAGTCGTCCTTCCGCTCCGCGATGCGCCGGAAAATGCGCCTTACTTCTCAATGATACTTCTGACAAAGGGAGCCGACCCGTGGCTGTAAAACCTGTTGTGATGGCGCTTTCGCGCTCTGGTGAGGCCGTGGCGCATAAAGTGGCCGCTGCCTTGGGTTTGGCCGTCCATGGTCGCGAAGGCCGTGTCGACCAAGCGGATGCGTATTTCGGAAATGCGTTGGATCATGCACGTGATTTGTTCGCTGCGGGTGTTCCGATCATTGGTGTCTGTGCCTCTGGTATTTTGATCCGTGCTGTTGCTCCGCTCCTGTCGGATAAGCGCAGCGAACCCCCCGTCCTTTCAGTTAGCGATGACGGTTCTGTCGTGATTCCGTTGTTGGGTGGTCATCGTGGCGCGAACCGTCTGGCGCAAGAGATTGCGACTGTTCTGGAGGCCAAAGCTGCCGTTACCACCGCAGGTGACGTTGCGATCGGTGTTGCGCTTGACGCGCCGCCCGCTGGCTATCGTCTGGCCAACCCGCTGGACGCCAAAGACGCGATGGCGGCTATTCTGGCAGGCGAAGGGATTTCGCTGACTGGCGAGAACATTTTCGACCTCGAAGCCAATGGGGGTGCGGTCAATCTCGTCGTGTCTGAGGCACCTGTGGAAGGAAACGCGAAAACGCTGGTTTACCATCCTCAGACCTATGTCGTCGGGGTCGGGTGCGCGCGCAATGCCGATGCTGAAGAACTTTGGTCTCTTGTGACGACGACCCTGCAAAACGCAGGTATCGCACAGGGTGCGGTGGCCTGCGTCGCGACCATTGACCTCAAAGGTGATGAGCCTGCGATGAACACAGTGGCCAAACGTCTTGGAGTGCCGTTGCGTTTGTTCACAGCGGAAGAGCTCGAAGCACAGAAGATCGCGAACCCGTCTGATGTCGTATTCGCCGAAGTCGGCTGCCACGGCGTGTCCGAAGGTGCAGCTCTGGCGGCATCTGATGGTAAGCTGGTTGTTGAAAAAACAAAGACCGCAAATACGACTTGTGCGATTGCACGCGCAGATGCGCCGATCACCGAAATGAAGGGTCGTTCCCGTGGTCGTCTATCGGTCGTTGGCATTGGGCCTGGTCAGGCGACATGGCGGACGCCAGAAGTATCCAAATTAGTCGCAGAGGCCGATGAACTTGTTGGTTATGGATTGTATATTGATCTTCTCGGCCCGCTCGCACATGGAAAAATTCGCAGCGATTTCCCGCTCGGCGGTGAAGAGGATCGTTGCCGTTATGCGCTAGAACGCGCTGGCGAAGGGCGCAACGTTGCTTTGGTTTGTTCGGGCGATGCGGGCATCTATGCGATGGGTGCGCTGACGTTCGAATTGCTGGACCGTTCGCCAGAAGCTCTCGGCGTGTCTGATGCTGCACGTCGTGTTGATGTCGTCTGTTCGCCGGGTGTTTCTGCGCTTCAGGGTGCGGCAGCTCGGGCTGGTGCGCCGCTGGGTCATGACTTCTGCACAATTTCGCTGTCTGACCTTCTGACACCGCGTGATGATATTATTCGCCGTCTCCACGCAGCTGCCGAGGGCGACTTTGTCATCGCGTTCTACAACCCCGTTTCGAAAACACGCCGCACATTGTTGGCTGAAGCACGTGATATCCTGCTGCAGCACCGCCCTGCGGATACGCCTGTGATGCTGGCGTCCTCGCTTGGCCGTCCAGAAGAATATGTTCGCTATCGCCGTCTTGCCGACATTGAGGTGGATGAAGTCGATATGCTGACCGTTGTTCTGGTTGGTTCGTCGAATAGCCGTCTGGCTCAACTGGGCGAAGGCCCACGTATGTTCACGCCCCGTGGGTATGCTCGCAAAATTGATGGCGACCTGAGCGGTGAAAGGAATTCCAAATGACCGTATTTTTCATTGGTGCTGGACCGGGCGATCCAGAACTGCTCACGATCAAAGCGCAGCGTTTGATTGGCGAATGCCCAGTATGTCTTTATGCGGGTTCGCTGGTCCCTGAGCAAGTCGTCGCCTGTGCGCCTGAAGGTGCGCGTGTCATGGATACCGCGCCGATGACGCTGGATGAAACGCACGCAGAGATTCTGGCCGCTCATCAGCGTGGAGAGAATGTCGCGCGCGTCCACTCTGGTGATCCGTCTCTTTACGGGGCGATTGCTGAACAGATCCGTCGTCTGAAGGCTGACAATATCGACTATCAGATCGTGCCCGGTGTGCCTGCCTATGCCGCCGCTGCTGCTGCACTTGGCCAAGAACTGACGATCCCTGAGCTTGCGCAGTCGATCGTTCTCACGCGCATGTCGATGAAGTCGACGTCGATGCCTGCGGGCGAAACGCTGGAGAACTTTGCAAAGACGGGTGCGACGCTTGCGATCCACCTTGGCATTCGTGCGCTTCGTGAAATCGAACGCCAGCTCGCGCCCTATTACGGCGCCGATTGTCCCGTTGCGGTTGTGTATCGCGTTGGTTGGCCAGACCAGATGATCATCCGTGGAACGATCTCTGACATCCATGCCAAAGTGCGCGATGCCAAGATCACGCGGACGGCTCTGATCCTTGCTGGACCTGCCCTTGGTGGGGGGCATGGGTTCCCTGACTCGGCCCTTTATGACGCGGCGCGTCCGCACGTTCTACGGCCCAAAGCGAAGGCGTAACGCGACGTTTCCTGTGGAAATTTTGCAACAGGCACAAATGGATAGGTTGATTTGCTTTTTATTAAGCTCATCATCCTATGCATGTCTGGAGGAGACGCCCATGTCCGAATTTCTACCCGAAGCCGTTCGCCAAGGTCTTGAAGATGCTCGCCGCGCCGCATTGTTGCGGTCATCGCGCCTCTGTGTTCATGACGGTGATGACGTCTATCGTATCCTTCGCATGTGGGACACTGGCTTTGCTATGGATGCTAAAGACGCGCCAAAGTTGCGTGGTCACGTCAAGATCTATGACGGCCCCAAGTATATGTACCAAGCCCTAGTGGTCACGTCGCGTGAAGAAGAAGGCGAACGTGTGTTCGACTTTAAATGGCATCAGGCTGCCGCGGACGGCCCCGCTGCCGATTTCGTACGCGCTCGTGAGCTGCCCGCTGGATATCTCACCAGCAGCTAAACTGGAGGTGCAGAGCTGGGGCGAGGTGCCCTTACCCCAGCTTTCCGAATCGTTACTGCAGATCTGAGAACGCTGTTTTGAGCCGCTCGACGGCGTCTTGAATTCGCGACCGCGGTGTCGCTAGGTTGAAGCGTAGGAAGTTTTCACCGCCTATGCCAAAGCTTGGTCCATGGTTCGGTGCGATTTTG
>NZ_JALRGW010000219.1:0-530 GCF_023253315.1 Aestuarium sp. | reverse complement strand
AATATGCTGCGTGAGTTTCTCGTAGGCTTTTTTATTCCACTTGATTTGTTTTTTGACGCCTGCTTTGTAAGCAACCTGAACCTCATGCGTTTTTTGATCTAGTTGCCATTGGCCTGAAATCGAAAAAAAGGGTTGGTCAAATCGCAAATTCTGACGGTCATTGACGTTTAAGTAACTTTTACACATACTCAGATAATAGACTGCATCTAGAATGTTGGTCTTGCCAGCGCCATTCGGCCCCACAAAACCGTTTACCCCCGGAACTAATGAAAATTCTAAGTCGGTGTAATTCTTGTAATTGACTAAATGCAAATGGCTCAAGTGCATCTAACAAAGATACAGAATAACTACCTTTGCGTTGTGTCTAAAACGCAAATTATACAGGCGCAGATTGCCCTTTTTGTTGTCAATATGCTCTATGGGGCCAATCATGTATTGGCCAAAGGCCTCATGCCTCAATTTATTGACCCAACTAGTTTTATTTTATTGAGGGTCAGTGGCGCTGTCGCATTGTTTTGGATACTGCTTTG
>NZ_JALRGW010000218.1:0-530 GCF_023253315.1 Aestuarium sp. | reverse complement strand
CGGAACAATCATCGTTGACGCGTGGTGTGGGCTCAAACATGACATCTAAAAACGGCTCAAATGTAACCGCTCGCTCCCTTGAGTGAAAAAAATGTAAAATTCTGTAAAATTGCTCTGCTACTGCTCAAGTAGTCCAGTCCAGTTATCAGCACATGGAACTAGTAACCAGTTAATCAGATTTATCTCCCACGCGGCCCATAAAGCTGCTGGGGCCGCCGCATGCATACACACAACCCGCCCCCACCGGGCAGGCCCCTGTGGTTTACGCTGCGCGCTGCCTTCATGTTCCCCCGGGGAGTAACTCTTGACTTGACTTGACCCCCCTTTGAGGTGGCACAATACGAAGCGCGATATTTGGTTCACATGGGGGGAAGTCCGCGCACTTTTTAGTACGCACCTCCGACCTTCGAACTTCGAACACGAGCTGGACTGGACTACTTGAGCAGTAGCAGGGCACTCACCCGGGCATTCTGACTGACTGCTTGCATACGCGAGCACAAGAGCACCCGTGCCCCTCTCAAATTATGGGT
>NZ_JALRGW010000217.1:0-532 GCF_023253315.1 Aestuarium sp. | reverse complement strand
AAGGCGCCAGATCGTAGCGGTAATTCGAGGTGACACCGTTTTTGCCCAGCGTCTCTAACAGCCCCTCGATCCGGCCCCAATCTAGCTTGATACCGGGGCAAACCACCAGGCGCTGATATGTGACAACGCGGCAGCCATCCAAGATAACCGCGTTGTTTTCAGGCTCGAACGCGGCCACGGCGGATTTGATCCAATGCACGCCTTTGGGAATCAGACTGCCCATGGTTTTGGCGGTGGTTTGCGCCTCGAAGATACCGGCGCCAACCATGGTCCAGCCGGGCTGGTAGTAGTGAATATCGGCCGGATCAAGAATGGCAATATTCAGCCCCGGCTTGCGCGCAAGCAAGCTGCTGGCCACAGCAATACCCGCAGCCCCCCCGCCCACGATGACCACTTCGAAATGGGCGTCGCCCGTGTCGGTGGGGGTTTTGCCACCATTGACAATACGGCGCACAACACCGGCCATGTCATATCCTGCCGCTGCCGTGGCTTGCAAAATATCGGCGGTTGTTTTCTCGCCCGCCACCGCCAA
>NZ_JALRGW010000216.1:0-533 GCF_023253315.1 Aestuarium sp. | reverse complement strand
TGAGGAACTTCGCCATCGGGGCTAAGCCCTGCTCTGTGGGAGCAGCCACTTGGGACTTCGGGATAAGCTTAAATGGCGGTATTTCGTCCCGTTTTGTGCGACCGATCGCTGAATTGAAAATGTAATATCAATGCCCGGGTGAATGCTCTGCTACTGCTCAAGTAGTCCAGTCCAGTATAAATTCATGGGCTTCAATAAAGAAAAAGAAAAGTGGAGCCAAGTCTCGGAAAAATAAGTTGGGACCTCAAAATAATTGTGTTGTTGCTTAGACTCGCCTGGTGCCCATGACCAGCAAACGAGAGAGCAAGAGGACGAGCGAACCTGGAACCTGCGGGGTTCTTTGTTTGTTGGCCAGCCGCTAAAATCCCGTTGGTTCTACCCCGACCGGCCATTTGGCCAAAAACCCGGTCGGTCGGATGCTCCCGACCTCCACTGGGAGTTCTTGCGGCCCAGGGAGCCCAGCTGATTGGGTTTGTCACAGTTATACACTTCTGTCTTGAATACTACGGAGGGAACACTGCACATACACAGAG
>NZ_JALRGW010000215.1:0-533 GCF_023253315.1 Aestuarium sp. | reverse complement strand
CCGTTGTTTATTAAAATCCTGGCAGAGCTCTTCCCGAATGTAAGTGCTGAACCGAGGTTTGACGCTTGGGCTAGACTTTTATCTGGACTGGACTGGACTACTTGAGCAGTAGCTTTATCTGCACTACTTGAGCAGTAGCAGAGCACTCATCCGGGCATTCAAGTTTATCTTTGGACTGGACTACTTGAGCAGTAGCAGACTGGAATACTTGAGCAGTAGCAGAGCACTCACCCGGGCATTCAAGTGCCGGGGGTGGCACTCACTTTGGTTTATCCCAACCTAGGACCTGGGACTACTTGAGCAGTAGCAGAGCACTCACCCGGGCATTCAAACCTAATAAGAATCCACGCGGAACATATTTAAATGTATTCTTAAAAGGACGGAACAACGATTATTTTGCTTGTGTGATCCAACCCACGATCTTCCTGACCAGACCGCCGCGGAACCACCGCACAGCGAAGACCGTAGCTAGGATCGAGCGCATGTCTACTGCGTGAGATACTGGGATACTCTTGCGTCACTCGTTGGAAGTT
>NZ_JALRGW010000214.1:0-534 GCF_023253315.1 Aestuarium sp. | reverse complement strand
GGAAGAAGAGGTGTGCCGACCGCGCCCGGTGGCTTCGTTGACATCGCCCACATCACGGCCCGCACTGGGGACAAGCCGGTTCACGAGAGTCGACTTGCCCACTCCCGAGTGGCCCACGGCGACACTCACTTTGTGGGCGAGGAGGGTACGAAGTCGGTCAATGTCATCGGTCTCGCCATCCGTGCGCAGCGCGATGACCGGAATATCAAGTCCCGAGGCATAATCACGCAGGGCGTCGGCAGAGGCGATGTCGGTCTTGGTGACACACAGGATCGGTTCGATTCCCGCGTCCAGGGCAGCGACGACGTAGCGGTCAATCAGCCGAGGGCGCGGTTCCGGGTTAGCCGCCGCCACCACCATGAGTAGTTGGTCCGCATTGGCGACGATGACCCGCTCAAACTGGTCGGTGTCGTCAGCGCTGCGACGAAGAACGTTTCGACGCTCAGTGATCCGGACGATCCGAGCGAGACTGCCCTCGGCCCCCGAGACGTCGCCGACGACATCGACGAGGTCGCCTACGACGATGGAGTCATT
>NZ_JALRGW010000213.1:0-540 GCF_023253315.1 Aestuarium sp. | reverse complement strand
AGGAAGCAGTGGCGGCGGGGGCTCGCGTTCCCGAGCCCGATGCGCGGGTGGGGCTTCTTTGGCTGCGGCGGCGGGGGCGCCACGGGCCAGCGCCGGTGCCACCAGGTGCGGGTGGTGGGCGACGAGCTGCGCTGGGCGCGGGCGGCGGCGGCCCTGGCCGCCGCACTTGCCGCCGCCGGGGCGTGCGCGGACGCCGTGGTCGCCGCCCTGGCCGAGGTGAAGGCCAACAAGGCCCTGGCCCCGGCCCGGGCGGCGGCGGCCAAGAAAGAAGTCAAGTCCCTCGACGAGGTCGTGGCCGCAGCCGCCGCCTCCTTCAAGGGCCCGCCGCGCGTCGTGGCGCCCGTTCAGAAGGGCCCCGTGGGCGCCCCGCCGCCCCTTCCCAAGGGCGTCAGCGCGTGGGGGTCAAAGCCGCCTGGCAGTGGAGGCGGCGGTAGCGGCGCGCTTAAGTCGAGGAGGGAGTCGTACCAATCCAAGGGAAAGATTAACCTGAACGCCGAAGAGCACTTCAAGAAGCCGCCCGCGCCCCCGAGCCAGCGCCCC
>NZ_JALRGW010000212.1:0-540 GCF_023253315.1 Aestuarium sp. | reverse complement strand
AGCACTGGAAGGGCGAGAAGCGCAGTGAGGGGTCGATCGACACCCGCTACTCGACGTTGCCAGCTGACTGGCGCAGCCCGATCCGGTTGTCTGTCGTGTTGCCGCAAGGCCCGCGTGAGATCGAGCCGATCAGCCAGCGCGAGATGCTGGATCTGCGCACGGCGACCAACGACCTCGTTGGCGTGCCGCAATATTACGCAATCTCGGCTGGCTCGCTCGAGCTGTATCCGACCCCGTCTGAGACCTACAGCGTACAGCTGATTTACCGCGCAGACATCCCTGCGCTGTCGGCCAGCAATCAGTCAAACTGGCTGTTGGAGGAAGCGCCAGACGCCTACCTCTATGGAACCCTGATGCAGACCGCCCCTTGGTTGCGTGAGGACGAGCGGATTGCCATGTGGGGCAGTCTATATGCACAGGCCATACAATCTGTTAATAGTGATGCAGAGATGGCTAAACACGGCGGCACTGGGCTGCGCATGAAAATTCGGAGTTACAAATGAGCCTGTCCGACACCTTTGAAACCACCACACTGAAATG
>NZ_JALRGW010000211.1:0-539 GCF_023253315.1 Aestuarium sp. | reverse complement strand
ATTTCGATCTAGAGGTGCTAGAAAGGCACGCTCGTTGAAGCTCCATGTGTGCGCTTTGTGTGTGGTGTGTGTGCATCTCCCGCGACCTTTCCGTGAGTGACCTTGGGGTTATTACCATTAATTTGCGGAAAGCACAATTCCATGGTTTCTACAAGGATAAAAATACCTTACTTTCAAAAAGCGGCAGCATAGGCCCCTTGGCTTTTTGGTACGTCTCGTACTCGCTCTCGTGCGCGCCTGTGGATGACAAAGGCCTTACTGACATCGCCCTATTGGGGCCGCCAGCTTGGCGTTGCTCCGCGCGTACTGGGACCCGGCCATCAGGCCCCGTCCTGCTCCCCTCCCTGCTCCCCTCCCTGCCCCGCCCCACCCCCCCAATGTAAACAACCGCCTCCTCGCCATCTTTCTTCAGGTCCAAGAGGCTGGACTGGACTACTTGAGCAGTAGCAGGGCACTCACCTGGACACCCGGACATTCAAGTGCCAGGAGTGATTTTATGGGCATAGTTGCCCGCAAAGCGCATGGCGGCGCGGTTCGAG
>NZ_JALRGW010000210.1:245-542 GCF_023253315.1 Aestuarium sp. | reverse complement strand
TAAGAAAGCAGTCCGCGCGCTGTCCCGTGGCCTCTTGGGTCCAGCGCGCCCTGCCCCCGCCCGCGCTCTAACTCCACGTCCACGTTTGAAACTGACCCGGCCTTCCCCAGTACCCCTTGATACTGTTCACCAGCCGAATTCAGAACCAACAGCCGCCGAGCCAACGCAAGCGATTCCCAACCGTCGATCCACCTTTCTCGCGCGACGGGAGCCCCTCCTTGTCTCCCCGGTTGGTGTCGCGTTTCAGAGTCGGGGGCGCTAACATTCTTGTTACCAAGAGTGTGTATCACCTCCGGT
>NZ_JALRGW010000210.1:0-235 GCF_023253315.1 Aestuarium sp. | reverse complement strand
GGGGTTCAGTACTTTTCCCCCAGTTCTTTTTTCCGCGATGAAAGAAGAACGCTTGTAGTATCGGAATGATCCTCCCTGTACAACTGGACTGGACTACTTGAGCAGTAGCAGAGCACTCACCCAACAACAAAACGAGATTTCAGTAGGGTCGTGATTGTCAGTCACTGGAAGGACAGGGTAAACCTCGGCAGTTCAAGGCGGCGGTACTTCACAGCCCCCAGGGGCCTCGCGGGTT
>NZ_JALRGW010000020.1:0-50799 GCF_023253315.1 Aestuarium sp. | reverse complement strand
TCAGACCGTGCGGACCGACGCCAGTCAATCAGACGGGCTTCATCGTGGGGCTGCGCTGGGCGGTATTGCCAGAACGTATCGCCCAGACCCGCACGCCGCCGACCGTGATCGCCGAGAATGACAGTGGTCGCCAAATGCTCTGCCTGCGCGAGAAGCGCAGGAAGCGGGGCCGCTAAACGCTCTGCCCCAGCTCGCAAGGCAAGGGTATCACTCACGCGGCGGCCTCAACCTTGGTGATTTGGGCGGAAACGGTGTCGATGATGGATGTGAGGTTTTCACCCCGTGCCCGTGCCGCAAAGGACAATGCCATACGGTGTGACAGAACAGGGGCCGCGAGTGCACGCACATCTTCGGGCGATGGGGCAAGCCGCCCGTTCATCAGTGCCTCAGCCCGTGCGCAGAGCATCAGCGCCTGCGCCGCACGTGGCCCCGGACCCCAGGCCACGTTTTGGCGGATCACTTCGGGGGCATCTGCATCAGGACGGCAAGCCCGCACCAGATCGAGGATCATTTCAACGATGTTTTCGCCCACGGGCATCCGGCGCAGCAACACTTGGGCCGCGATCAGTTCATCTGCGGTAAAGACGGCGTGGGCTGTATCTTCGGTCGCGCCTGTGGTTGCCAAGAGGATTTCGCGTTCCACATCGCGGGTCGGGTAGGGCACGTCGATCTGCAACAGAAAACGGTCGAGTTGCGCTTCGGGAAGGGGGTATGTCCCTTCCTGTTCCAACGGGTTCTGGGTTGCCAGAACGTGGAACGGTTTCCCCAAGGGGCGATGCTGCCCCGCAATCGTCACTTCGCGTTCTTGCATCGCTTGCAAGAGCGCGGATTGGGTGCGCGGTGAGGCGCGGTTGATCTCGTCCGCCATAAGAAGTTGGCAAAACACAGGGCCCTCAACAAACCGAAACGCCCGTGTGCCATCCGCCGCTGTTTCCAACACCTCGGAGCCGAGGATATCCGCAGGCATCAGGTCAGGCGTAAACTGCACACGGTTCGCATCCAGCCCCATCACGGTGCCGAGCGTGTTCACCAGCCTCGTTTTGCCAAGCCCGGGCAGACCGACCAACAACGCATGCCCGCCCGAGACGAGCGCCGCCAAGGTCAGGTCCACAACCCGCTTTTGTCCGATGAATTGTTTGGCGATACTATCCCGCGCCAGAACGAGCTTTTCGCCCAATGCTTCGATTTCGACGACAAGATCGGCGGGTGCTGCCATGACAATGCTCCTCGGTCACACTATGTTCCTAAAGAACCAGATATCACCCCTGATCCCAATGGGAAAAACATGACTACACAAAAGAATGTTACCCCGTCGGCGGAAAGTCTCGCTTCTGCTGCGAAAGCTGCCTCAAAAAAGGGCCCGCCGCCCGTCGAAAAATGGAATCCGCCGTTTTGCGGTGACATCGATATGCGGATCGCGCGCGACGGGACGTGGTTCTATCTAGGCACGCCGATTGGCCGTAAGCCGCTCGTCAAATTGTTCTCCTCCATCATTCGCAAAGACGGTGAGGACTATTTCCTCGTCACGCCCGTCGAAAAGGTCGGGATCATTGTCGATGACGCGCCCTTTGTGGCAATTGATTTTGAGGTGACAGAGGACGGGCTAGAGTTTGTGACCAATGTCGATGACGTTGTGACCGCTGGCCCCGACCATCCGATCCGCGTTGAACGTGACCCCGAGACGGGCGAGCCATCCCCTTACGTGCTGATCCGACGTAACCTTTGGGCGCTGATTGACCGCAAGTCGTTTTACCGCCTTGTCGATCTGGGCGAGGTCGAGGGCGATATGTTCGGCGTTCGCTCCATGGAGACTTTCTTTGGAATCATCCCCGCAGCTGAACTGGAATAGCCGAGGTCGCAGTTCAGAGAACGAATGTCGCTTATGATAAACAGCCGTAAACATCAGGAAATTTTGGACCGTTAGCGGTGTCGTAAATGACGTTTCAGGCTGGAAAATGACGTTTCGCGCACCTTTGCGAAACGCGTTTGGGGTGTATCACCGCATTAAATCCAACGCGGAGTCCTCCATGTCCAAATACGCCCTCACAGTGACCTGCCAATCCACCCGTGGCATCGTTGCAGCTATAGCAAACTACATGGCCGATACTGGCTGTAACATTACTGACGCATCGCAGTTCGACGACGCTGGCACGGGTCAGTTCTTCATGCGCGTCAGCTTCACATCGGAAAAGGGCATGTCGCTTGCCGATCTGAACGCTGGCATGGCCGCGACGGCTGAGAAGTTCGGCATGGACTACGCGTTCCATGACGAATCCGTCAAAATGAAAGTCGTGATCATGGTGTCCCGCTTTGGTCACTGTCTGAACGACCTTCTTTACCGTTGGAAAATCGGTGCGCTGCCGATCGACATCGTTGCAGTGATCTCGAACCACATGGACTACCAGAAGGTCGTCGTGAACCACGACCTGCCGTTCCACTGCATCAAAGTGACCAAAGAGAACAAACCGCAGGCAGAAGCCGCGATCATGCAGGTTGTCGAAGACACCGAAGCAGAGCTGATCGTTCTGGCCCGCTATATGCAGGTTCTCTCGGATGACCTCTGCACGAAAATGTCTGGCAAGATCATCAACATCCACCACTCGTTCCTGCCGTCCTTCAAAGGCGCGAACCCTTACAAACAAGCCTACGAGCGCGGCGTTAAGCTGATCGGTGCAACTGCACACTACGTGACCGCTGACCTCGACGAAGGTCCGATCATCGAACAGGACATCGTTCGCATCACCCATGCCCAGTCGGCCTCTGATTATGTATCGCTCGGCCGCGACGTAGAGAGCCAGTGCCTGTCCCGCGCTATCCACGCGCACGTTCAGCACCGCGTTTTCCTCAACGGTAACAAGACCGTCGTATTCCCCGCCTCCCCGGGTGCATACGTATCGGAGCGTATGGGCTAATCTCCCACTTCCATATTCTCCCTCGGTGGGCGGCCTTCGGGTCGCCCTTTTCTTTTTCTGCTTAGGCGTGCAACGATGCTGACAGTACGCTGTCAGTAGGGGTGTGTCATGACAGGGCATCACAAATCCAAAGGAGATTGGAAATGACTGCCCAACCTGTTGTTATCTGGACCGAAACCCCCGTGCGTGATCTGGACGCCGCCGCTGCCTATTACGCGGCCATCCTGAAAATTGATGTCACCTTCCGCGAAGAAGGCGGTCGCCGTGTCGCCGCTGTCGCAACCGAAGGCAGCATTGGAACCGACCTCTTTGTCGACCCCGCTGCTGGCCAAGGCGTCAGCGTTTTGCACATGACTGTAACCGACGGATTGGAAAACGCACTTGCGCGGGTGCCGGCGCATGGTGGCGCGGTTGATAGCCCGATCATCGACATCCCGCAGGGTCGATTTGCCTATACCCGCGATCCCGATGGCAATCGCATCGGCCTGTTCGAGGCTGCCTGATGCGCCGCGCTGACCGTCTTTTCCAGATCGTTCAACTCCTGCGCGGCGGGCGTTTGGTGACGGCAGCGCAACTCGCTGAAAAACTAGAGGTCACGCCGCGGACGATATACCGTGACGTGGCCGATCTGATGTCCACGGGCGTCCCGATCGAGGGCGAGGCGGGCGTCGGTTACATCATGCGCGACGGCTACGACCTGCCGCCCCTGATGTTCACTGAGGCAGAAATCGTCGCCCTCGTCGCGGGCGCACGAATGATGCAGGTCTGGGGCGGCGCCGCGATGGCCGAAGGCGCGACCGAAGCAATCGTCAAAATCGAAGCCGTTCTGCCAGAGCGATTGCGCCAGCGGGTCAACGCGGTCGGCGTCAATGCTCATGATATGAATGACCTATCGCCCGAAGTGCGCCAGTTGATCGACAGGATCGAAAGGGCATCTTATGAAAAACGCCGCCTCACGATCACCTATCGCGATGAGAGTGGCTCTGCCACGACCCGCACTGTGCGTCCTTTGGGGCTTTGGTATTGGGGGAAGGTCTGGACAATGGTCTGTTGGTGCGAACTGCGTGCGGGCTTTCGCATGTTTCGCATCGACCGCATCGCAGAGATATCTGAGGGCGAGCGGTTCAAAGACGAAGCTGGCAAAACCCTGCGCGATTTTTACGCATCCGATGATCGCAGGCCGCGCATAGTAACCCAGCCGCAAAGCACCTAAATAAACGCCAACCGATTACAGGAGACCCCGATGGCCCTTCCGACACTCGACTGGGAAGCTCGCTTTGCCAATACCGATGGCTATTTGTTCGGCGAAGAGCCGACTTATTTCCTTCGCGATGTGACCCGCCTTTTGCCAACCCAAGGGACGGCTTTGGCCGTTGCGGATGGTGAGGGACGCAATGGTGTTTGGCTGGCGCGTCACGGGCTCGATGTGACGTCTGTCGATGTATCGCCCACCGCCCAGTCGCGGGCCAAGGCTCTGGCGGAACAGCACAACGTGCCGATCAATTTGGAACTCGGGGATGCCCATGATTGGGACTATCCCGAGGCCGCTTTTGACGTGGTGGCCGAGGTGTTCACCCAGTTCAGCAAACCAGATGAGCGCGCACGCAAATGGGCGGGCATGCGTAAGGCGCTGAAATCAGGTGGCTATCTGGTGATTGTCGGTTATCGCCCCGAACAGTTGGCGTTCAACACAGGCGGGCCGCGCGATGTGGCGCACCTCTATTCCGAAGCCCTCTTGCGCGAGGCCTTTGCCGATTACACGCTCTTGCGTCTGTCGATTGATGAATTGCAGCTTCAGGAAGGTCGCGGACACGATGGCATGTCCGCAACCATTGGTGCGGTCTGGCGGAAACCTTAACCGCCGACGTTTAGAACGATCTTTCCAATATGGGTGCTGCTCTCCATCAGGGCATGCGCCTCGGACGCTGCCTCTAACGGAAACTCGCTGTGCATGACGGGGCGCACCTTGCCCGCGTCCAGCAGTGGCCAGACCTTTGCGCGCAATTCATCCGCAATGTGGGCTTTCGCCAGATCGGACTGGGGCCGAAGGGTCGAGCCTGTGAAGGTCAAACGGCGCATCATCAGTTGTGCCCAATTCACTTCGACCTTGGAACCCTGAAGGAACGCGATCTGAACCAGCCGCCCATCATCAGCGAGCGATTTGATGTTTTTGTCGATATACGACCCACCCACCATATCGAGGATCAGGTTCGCGCCGCCGACCGCTTTCATCCCCGCGACGAAATCCTCATCGCGATAGTTGAAACACTTCTCTGCACCGAGGTCCTCGCAAGCCTGACACTTGTCGGCTGATCCCGCGGTCGCAAAGACCCGTGCTCCAAACGCCTTGGCCAGTTGGATCGCCGTTGTTCCGATCCCCGACGATCCGCCGTGGACGAGGAACCGTTCGCCGCCTTGCAGACCGCCGCGCATGAACACGTTCGACCAAACAGTGTAGAATGTTTCGGGCAAGCAAGCGGCCTCTTTCATCGAAAGACCATCTGGCACGGGCAGGCAGTGCGCGGCAGGTGTCGCCACGTATTCGGCATAGCCCCCACCGGGGAGGAGGGCGCAAACCTGATCGCCAATTTTCACGCCCTCGGCCCCTTCGCCGACCGCAACCACAGTGCCTGATGCCTCAAGCCCAGGTAGATCGCTCGCCGTAGGCGGGGGCGCATAGAGGCCCGCACGCTGCAAAGCATCGGGGCGGTTCACGCCCGTATAGGCCACTTTGATCACCACCTGACCCGCTTGGGGCGTGGGGATCGGACGTGAACACAGTTGCAAAACCTCTGGTCCGCCGGCTTGGGTGATTTCAACCGCGCGCATCATATCGGCCATTGGCCTTCCTCCTTAGTCGTTCAGGGTCCAGCGTCCAGGCAGGTCTTCTGCCGCGCCCCGTTTCGGAGCCTTAATGCCAGAGAGTAGCTTTTCCATACCTGTCGCGAATTGCCCCAGAACAGGTGTCTTTTTCACGGTGGATTTGAATTTCTCGAACTGCATAACGTTGTCGATGCGGCGGTCGATAAAGGCAGCGGTCGCCTCGCCACCCGTTTCATCGCCGAGCCAATAGACCACGCAGGACGCATAGACGCCCGACAGGATCGTACGTTTTGAATACCAGTTGATGTCGTCGGAGGTGTCGCCCAGCGTTTCCCAGATCAGGTCCGCCGTGCCCCAAACCAATTGCGTCCCAACTGGCGCGAGGTGGGGCATCGAAAACAGCGTCATGCCACGGCGCACCATATCGCGGTCCACGACCTCTAGGCGGAACCGGATCGCAGCGGCCACACGTTCACTATAGCGCATCGACGCCAGATCGGCGGCTTGCATCTGTGCGACCATCGCTGCATCGCCCCGCTGGTGATAAGCCACGGCAAGGTCGGTCGCACCGCGCGGACAGGCGGCACGGGCGTCAGCCTCGCTCAGTCCAGACTCCGCGATCGCCATCTTAAAAGCGTCCTCGCTCCACCCGTCGAAAATGACATGGGGTTCAATGGCGTCCAGCAGGCGGTTTTGCATCGGTGATAGGGGGGTGATCGGCATTGCGTTCTCCTTCTGGCGGCAGACTAGACAAAACATAGTGCCATTGCTATACGCGGCCATCCTGCAATCTTTTGCAAATCCAACTTAGAAAGGTGGTGAAAACCACATGCAGGTTAGTGTTCGCGATAACAACGTAGAACAGGCGCTCCGTGCGCTTAAGAAAAAACTGCAGCGTGAAGGTGTCTTCCGTGAAATGAAGCTCAAGCAACATTTCGAGAAGCCCTCCATCCAGAAGGCCCGTGAAAAGGCTGAGGCGATTCGTCGTCAGCGCAAGCTGGCTCGTAAAAAGCTGCAACGCGAGGGTATGCTCTAAGAGCACACCAACGTGGCGAAATCGGCCCCCGTAGCTTTGGCTGCGGGGGCTTTTTCTTCAGACGGGCAGGGCCGTGGTCTGCCGCACCTGTTTCAGCGAAAATGATGATTGTAGCGTCTGCACCCCCGGAAGCCCCGCGAGGTGGCGACGGTGGATGCGGGCGAAATCCTCGGCGTCCTCGGCCACGACCTTGAGTAGATAGTCCGCAGATCCCGCCATCAGGTGACATTCCAAAACGTCAGGGATCAGCGATACGGCCTTTTCAAAGCCGCTGAGGATTTCATCTGCCTGACCGCTGAGCGTGATCTCAACAAACACGGTCGTTTTGCGGTTGATTTTGCGCGGATCGACGAGGGCAACGTAGCCTTTGATAAACTTGTCCTTCTCGAGCCGCTGGACACGCCGATGGCAGGCAGAGGCCGACAAATGGACCTTATCCGCCAATTCCGCGTTCGAGATTCGCCCATCTTTTTGCAGAACCTCGAGAATCCGACGATCTATCGAATCCAATCCATCTTCGCGCGAATTCATCCCAGTATTTCCATTATTATTCGAATAATCTTCGAAAACTTATACTATCGGCACTCAAAATGTCCAAGTAATTGCGCAATGGGCGCGTCATCTTGATCACAACGAACAGGAGAGACCCCAATGCACATCGGCTGCCCCAAAGAAATCAAACCCCAAGAATTCCGCGTAGGTCTGACACCTGCAGCTGCTCAAGAAGCAGTCGCAAACGGTCACACCGTCACTGTTGAAACTGCTGCCGGTCAGGGCGCTGGTTTCACCGACGAGGACTACATCGCGGCTGGCGCGAAAATCGCTGCGACCGCTGCCGAAGTGTTCGCTGCTGCGGACATGATCGTAAAGGTAAAAGAGCCTCAGGCGGTTGAGCGTAAAATGCTCCGCGAAGGCCAGCTTCTGTTCACATATCTGCACCTCGCTCCCGATCCGGAGCAGACCAAAGACCTTCTTGCTTCTGGCGCAACCTGCATCGCCTATGAAACCGTAACCGACGACCGTGGCGGCCTTCCCCTGCTTGCCCCGATGTCCGAAGTTGCTGGTCGTCTGGCGCCGCAAGTTGGTGCCTACACGCTGCAAAAAGCGAATGGCGGTCGTGGGGTGCTGTTGGGTGGCGTGCCAGGCGTTGCACCCGGTCGCGTGCTGGTTATCGGCGGCGGTGTCGTCGGCACCCACGCGGCGAAAATCGCTGCGGGCATGGGCGCTGATGTGACCGTTCTCGACCGTTCGCTGCCGCGTCTGCGTTACCTCGACGACGTATTCGGTGGCACCTTCAAGACTGCATATGCTTCGGCTGCGAACACCATCGAACTGGCGCGTCAGGCTGACATGATCATCGGCGCTGTTCTGATCCCGGGTGCTGCTGCTCCGAAACTGATCTCCAAGGCGCAACTGTCCGAACTGAAGCCGGGTGCGGTTCTGGTTGACGTTGCAATCGACCAAGGCGGCTGTTTCGAAACCTCCCGTGCAACCACCCACCAAGACCCGATCTACGAAGTTGACGGCATCATGCACTACTGCGTCGCCAACATGCCGGGTGCTGTGGCGCGCACGTCGACCCTCGCGCTGGGCAACGCGACCCTGCCGTTCATGATCGCTCTTGCGAACAAAGGTTGGAAGAAAGCCTGCGCAGACGACAAACACCTGCTGAACGGTCTGAACGTTCACGCTGGTCAACTGACCTACGCTGCTGTGGGCGAGGCTCTGGGCCTGCCGACTGTAGACGCTGCTTCGTTGCTCTGATTTCCTCCCCTGTAGGAGTAACGCAAAAGGCCCGCCGTTTGGCGGGCCTTTTCATTTGTTTGGGCGGACAGCTTACTTTTTCAGGCTGTCGCGGATTTCCATCAGAATATCCAACTCGGTCGGACCTGCGGGTGCTGCAGGCGCTTCTACGGCTTCTTCTTTCTTCGCCGTCGCGTCTTTGATGCGGTTCACCTGTTTGACCAGCATGAACACAACGAATGCGATGATCAGGAAGTTGATCACAGCCATCAAGAACGACCCGTAGGCAAAGACTGCAGCGCCTGCCTCGCGTGCCGCATCAAGGCTGGCCCCAGCTGGAACATCGCCGCTGAGAACGACGTAAAGGTTAGAGAAGTCGATGCCGCCGATGACCAGACCGATAATCGGGTTGATTAGGTCCGCGACAAGCGACGAAACGATGGCCGTGAATGCGGCGCCGACGATGATACCAACAGCCATGTCCATGACATTGCCCTTGGCGATAAAATCTTTGAATTCATTAAGCATGATATGCCCCCATTTGTTCTGCCCACGCATAAGTTGTTTTCCTGCGCGAGTGCGCACAGGTATATCCCACCTTGGGGATGTTTCTATGCCTAATTTTACAGTGTAGGGGTGAGCGATAAAATTCATTTACCGTAGGGTATTCCAATGGCTGATCTCTCTGATTTCCTCGTGACAAAACGCTGGCCCGCGCAAAATCCTGACATTCTTCAGGTCTACGCATTCGGCACCCCGAACGGTCGCAAGGTGCCCATCGCCCTCGAAGAAATGGGGATCGAGTATGAATACCACTCCACCGGTGGTTTGTCGGATGACATCATGCGCAGCCCCGAATTTCTGTCGCTGAGCCCGAACAACAAAATCCCTGCGATCCTCGACCCGAATGGGCCTGACGGCACGCCATTGGGTTTGTTCGAGAGCGGCGCGATCCTGCAATATTTGGCAGATAAGTCGGGCAAGTTCGCAGGTAACACCGCATCCGAGAAGTTCACCGTTTATCAATGGCTGATGTGGCAGATGGGCGGCGCGGGTCCGATGTTTGGGCAGTTGGGCTTTTTCTACAAATTCGCAGGTGCAAAGATGGAAGATCCCACCGCCCGCGACCGCTATATCAATGAATCCAAACGTCTTTTGAACGTGCTGAATACACAGTTGAACAAACACGACTGGGTCGCTGGCGATTATTCGATTGCAGATATGGCGATTGCGCCGTGGCTGACCACGCTCGACTACTACGGTGCGCGTGACGTACTGGGCTGGTCTGATTTCACCAACGTCGTGGACTACGAAAAGCGGTTCTACGACCGCCCAGCCGTTCAGCGTGCGCTAGAGCGTATGGCCTAAACGACCCTCTGGCGGCGCATGTGATAGACCTGCGCTGCCAACCCCAACAGCCCGACGGTCTGCGCCATGTCGCGGATCATCTTGACGTCGCGTTTTAGCCCTTCGGCCCAGCCGAACTTTGCGCCTTTGAGTGGGCTTTCCACTTCGGGCCACTGCACGATGGCGATGCGGGCCGATTGGCGGATCAGGAGGCTGTTCATGAATACCTCCAACCCGAACTTCGGCAGCGCCCGCATTGCGTCGATCTGATCGATCAGCAACCCGCGCGGCATCACCCGTTCACCCGAAATGTAATCAATCCCGATCCAGTGCCAAGGGCGCGGCGCATTTGCCCGCAGGCTGATCGTTATATCCGCCTTACCCTGTTGAACGGGCGCGATCAGTGCGGTCAGGTGCGAGGCGTCCAAGCCCAGCAAATCCGCATCCACGAACATCAGCGTGTCACCCATAGCTGACTCAATCCCGACCGTGACGGCCCATGTCTTACCTTTGTTCTGGGGCAGTTCGATCAGCCGAACGCCGTCGATCCCCTTGACCACCTCTGCCGTGCCATCCGATGACCCGTCATCAACCACGATCACTTCATCGATCAGCGGATGACCGACGACCGACCGCAAGACGGCGTCGATACGAGAGGCCTCATTATAAGCGGGGATAATACAGCTGAGTGTCGTCATTCAGGAGCCTGCGATCTACCGCGCAAATACCAAACGATGACACCCACAGCGATCAAGGCCGCAAGGATCAGCGTGGCGCGGAAAATGTAGTTGTCGATGGTCGAATAGGCGTAGCCGAACATGTAGCCGATCACGACGAAGAGCAGCGTTTTGGGCAAAGTGCCCAAGAGGTTCCAGCCGAGGAATGCACCAAACGGCATCTTGCCCGTGCCCGCAGCGAACAGCACCGCAGCGCCCGCCGAATGGGTGAGTTTGCCGATCAAAAGCGTCCGCCCACCTGTGTCGCGGAAGTGGTCCTTGAGCCCATAGCGGCGACTTCGGTTCAATCCCAGCCGCACCTGCCACCGACCAGGGAGCGTCTTTGGCCCCCAACGGCCCAGCGCGTAGATACCCGCGTCGCCCACCAGATCGCCCAGCACGCAAATCACGTAGACCGCATAGAGGTTAAGCAATCCGAGCGAGGCCATATAGGCCGCGATCACCGTGACAATTGGGCCTTCCAGAACCGTGACGGGCGCGAGCAGCCATAGGCCATGTGCCTGCACCAGCGTTTGGATCGTCGAGAGGTCCATTCTTAGCTTTCGGTCGTTGTGCCCACGGCGTCCGAGGACATCGAGTTACCGCGCCATTCGAACCCTTTTCCGCGCCATCCCGCAACCCAAAGGGCAGGGACCATAGCGTCGCGCATGACCCACGTCGCGATGTCGCGTGGTTTCGCAGGCCATCCCGCGCGGCGGGCCAAGAGGTATTCAAGGCCGAACCACAGGATCGGCAGGGCCAGTAGACTCGCCCAATTCAGGGTGCCGTTTAGGGTCAGGAACAGCGTCAAAAGCATCGGCACCACGATCCCCGATAGAACCTCAGCGGCGTAGAGCGCAGGGAACCCCATGCGGCGCACCTTGGCCCAGCGGACCTGACGGGTCCAAACGCTCTTCCAATCACGAGATCCGATAGGCTGGGGGAGGAGGTTGCCCAAGAGACGGACCTTGAGGCCAGCCTCGCGGACGACCTTGGTCGATGCGACGTCTTCGGCCATGTCTCGACCCAAGGCGATCAACCCGCCCGCATTGTCCAAAATATCCCGCCGCCAGAACAGCATTTTGCCCTGCGCGTAGCCATTGCCGAACACATCCGACGACAGCTGCCAACGGCCTTGATAGGTGTTGAGGAACGCAGCCTCCAGATCACCCCACAGGTTCGTTGCGCGGATGCCAGACGGGGGCGAGGTGACAAGGCCCGTGCCTTCGGTCCAGCGGGAAAAGAGGCGTTGGATATAGTCATGCGGCAATAGCACGTTGCTATCGGCCATCAGGATGTAATCATGCTCTGCCGCAGCCCAACCTTTGACGAGGTTGTTGAGCTTTGGATTGCCCGACAAGCGGTCATCACCGATCAAGAGCGTCGCGTTGACCTCGGGGTGCGCCTCGATCAACCGATTGACCAGCGGAACAACGGGGTCATTGGCATCCGAACAACAGAAGATGATCTGAAGCGGGCCGCGATAGCTCGACCGGAATGTGGTGCGTAGGGTGTCCTCAATGTTGTTTTCCAACCCGCACACAGGCCGCAGAACCGTCACCCCCGGTGTTCCCGTGATCACGGATTTCTGGAGCGGGCGTTCAGTCGCCCAAAGCGCCGCGCCAACGGACGCAACTTGCAACGCCGATGTCGCGCCCAAAAGGCCGATCGCCAGTCCTGTCAGAATATCGGTCATGCGCGTGCCGTGACCGAGGCATCATTGCGTCCCGCAACCCGTGCCTCTTTGCGAGCGATCGCACTGTGTGCGGACCAATCGAGCATCATCAACTGACCGCTGGCTGTTTCCGCCAGAGCCGTGCAGTTCTCGGTCCAATCGCCGCAGTTCGCATAGATGATGCCGTGATCATCGTGCAGCGCGGATTGGTGGAAGTGCCCACAGATGATGCCATCGGCGTCATGTGTGCGCGCCAGATCGGCAAGACGGAGTTGAAAGGTTTCCTTGGCACGTACCAAACGATTTCCAAAGGCGATCAGATGATCAACGCCGCACCAGTCCTCGCGGCCAAAGGCATTCAGGCCACGGTTCACCACCAATTGCACGCCACGCAGCAGGTTTTCCGCATGAGCGCCGAGCTTTGACAACACAGGCGCCTTACGTTCGAACAGGTCAACGCAATCGCCGTGAATGACGAGGAACTTCGTGCCGTTCGACGTGGTGTGATAAACGTAATCAGCGACCGTCAGATTGCCGAAGTATTCACCAAAGTAGTGACGGAAAAACTCATCGTGGTTACCGGGGGTGTAAACGATCCGAACGCCAGACCGCATCCGATCCAGCAGCAGGTTCACGATTTTATGGTGAACTGGTTTCCAGTTCGACCCAATCGGGCGCCAGATATCAAAGATATCACCAACCAAGTAGATCGTATCAGCCACGTGGCATTCGAGGAACAACAGCAGGGCGTCCGCTTGGCAGCTATGGGCCCCCAGATGCATGTCCGAAATGAAAAGTGATGGAAAATAGCGTTGTCCGGGTTGGATGCGTTTGGGCGTTTGCACTTTGGTTGCGCCAGCGCCGAGCACCTCTTTGACCAGATCAGCTGGAAATCCTGCAAAAGCGTCAAAGCCGTTCGTCGGATGTTTAGTCATAGTACGACGCCCCAAGAGTCGAAAATATATGCAGATGCTTAAATGGCTAATGTGACAGCTACGTTTCGATGAGCCGGGAAAAACATCTGCAGGCGTAAATTTCTCTAATCTGCACAATGAAACGACAGTCCTTGGGGTTTCCGTCGAAATTTATACAAAAAAGTAAGGCCGCACCTTTCGGCACGGCCTCTGTCATTCAACGTGGGTTTTTGGCTCAGAGCGCGGCGTTTGCAGCAGCGCGAATGGCGCGGATATTCTCTCCGTAAACCTCTGGCGCGTGGACCGAACCACCTTTGAACACGGCCGACCCAGCAACGAGCGAATCCGCACCCGCCGCAGCCACCAGTGGCGCGGTGTTCACATCAACGCCACCATCGACCTGAATGTGGATCTCGCGGTCGCCGATCATCTGACGGACCTTGCGGACCTTCTCGACGCCGGAATGGATGAATTTCTGACCGCCAAAGCCTGGGTTCACGGTCATCACAAGAACCATGTCCACCATGTCGAGCAGATATTCGACCGCCTCAGCAGGGGTCGCAGGGTTCAGCGCCACGCCAGCCTTAACGCCTTGAGCCTTAATCGCCTGAATGGTGCGGTGAATATGCGAGCCAGCCTCGATGTGCGCGGTGATCATATCGGCACCCGCTTCGGCGTAGGCTTCGATATAGGGATCGACGGGCGCGATCATCAGGTGCACGTCCATGAACGTCTTCACGTGCGGGCGGAACGCTTTGACGGCGGGCGGGCCAAAGGTCAGGTTCGGGACAAAGTGACCATCCATCACGTCCACATGAACCCAGTCAGCGCCCTGCGCTTCAATGGCCTGAATTTCCTGACCGAAATTTGCGAAATCGGCAGAGAGAATCGACGGTGCGATCTTGATCGAGCGGTCAAACGACATTGGAGTGCTTTCTTTTGCGGCAACGGGCAGGGTTCTAGCGCGGAAAACGCGCAACGTCACGCCCTCTTTGCAGCCGCGGCATCATAGCCAAAGACCTGTTACAACGACTGTGTTAAACTGCGGGTATGAATGTGATCGTGCTTCGCCATAAAGAGTTCCTGCCCGCCGATTTGGCGTGCCAGTTGTCACGCGCCATGCTGACGAGCCAGCGTCCCACGGCGCTGCACACCCATGATTTTCCCGAACTGATCTGGGTGCAGAACGGCCGCATCCGTGAATATGGCCCCAAGGGTCACACCGATCACAAAGAGGGCACGCTCCTCTTTGTGCGGCCCACCCATGCCCACGCGCTTCAGGGCAAAGGCGAGGACGCGATGGTCGTGTCGATTGCCTTTGATCCAAAGGTGATTGAGGCGATCGGGCAGCAATATCCGCAGGTCGCTGATCGGTTCTTTTGGGGGACCTCTGAGCGGCCAGAAACCTACACCCGCGACATGCAGCAGATGGCTGACCTGAACCGCGCTGCCGTGCGGCTCGAGCGTCGTAATGGCACCGCACTTGATGCGACGGCGTTTCTCTTGCCGCTTTTGTCCGAACTGATTGACGAGACAGTCTCGCTCGCCGCTGGTGCGCCGCGCTGGTTGGCAGAGGCCTGCGCCGCCGCCCGCAATCCCGACGTGTTCCGCGATGGAGCCGCTGGGTTCGTGCGGGTCACAGGCCGCGCCCATGCCCACGTCAGCCGCACCGCCCGCCAGTTTCTGGGGCAAAGCCCGTCCGAATACGTCAACGGCATCCGCATGGACTATGCAGGGCGGCAATTGATCGGATCAACCGACAGCTTGTCCGAGATCGCTGCCGACTGCGGCATCCCCAACCTATCCCACTTCCACAAACTCTTCCTCGCCCACCACGGCATGACCCCCGCCCAATTCCGCAAATCCCGCCAACGCAACACAGTCCAACCTGTTTTGTGAGGTGGGGCGCTCTGAGTGATCGGGCGGTGTGAGAGGGAAGGGGTGTTTGGTGAGTGGGGAAGCAGTCTTTCGCGACGCGTGTGCTAGGGTTCTCTTGCAAATTCTAGCCTCAATTCATCTGATCTGATGCGACTTTTGCAAGAGCCATAAACCATGACCTGCCAAACCCATTTACCATAGTGATAACGTTTTTGAGTTCAAAGAGATGAATGAAATTAAGCAAGCAAAGTCGCGTCTTTCGCTCTGGAGGGACAGGCTCCAAGAAATCGAAAAGCGCATGGTGCAGAACGGTGGCCGTCTAAAGCGACAAGAGTGGTGGGAGAGGGAATATTTCGAGACCCCATACCTAACGTTTGCCAGCAACGAGTATCTCGAACAAAGATTTTTCGACCACTTCCACAACCAACTGCGCCTGACAGGCGAAGGAAAAATTGCCCTTAGAGAAGATTTTGCAGATGGCGGCGGGCTGATAGCGCCACTCTTTACACATATGAAGCTTGAATTTGGCGCACGGGGGCTTGGCCTACCCGCCGCGAACGAGAAGGCCAGACAACAGTTAGATAAGTACTTTGAAAATGGGGAACCGACTGGTGTTCGCTTGTTTCGGGGGTTTCCAGAAGAGCTGGAAGGTGTGATTGTCAAGTTTGGCAAACATCGACACCTTAAGCCCATGTTTGAGCATGGGAAGCTGCGGCTTACTCCTGCGGAGTTTTATCAGAGAGCTGGACTTATCGAAGCGATGAGAGATCGGGAAACAGAGAGATGGTTTCACGATCCCAAATTTGACTTGATCCTTGCCGGAAAAGATCATTTTCACATCAACGGCATGGCTGCCAAGATCGAGGACGGGTTCTTTAAGTTTGTGGTGTCCTGCCCAAATTACGTTCTTTGGAGTGCCTGCAAAGATATCGATAGACGTCTGCCTGACGATTTCGAGGCGGATACAGCAGTGATTATTCGGAGACCTGATGAATTCTCTTCAAGGCTAGCCAAGGCAGTGAAAAAGGTTTGGCCGACGGTTCCAGTGTGGTCTGGAGACGTCAAGTACTACGATCCATGCTCTTTTGTGGACATGCAACGACGGCCAGAGACTATCAAGCATTTCTCGTACTTGTATCAAAGAGAGTGGCGGTTCTGCGCATTCCCAAATAACGGCCAAATGCCGGAAGAACCGTTGAATCTCACCATCGGATCGCTCGAAGATATAGCTGAGATGGTTACGCTATAAATGGCCCCCTAACTCACTTCCCGCGCCAGCTTCCAAACCAGCGTTTCAGCCGCGACTGCCGTTCGGCGACGCCTGCCTCCACGCGGTCCCATTCGTCGCCGACTTTGTCCAAGGTCGGGTCCAGAGCACGTTCGCGGAATTGTAGCCAGACAGCGCGGAGGAACAGGATGCCTGCCATCAGCGCGACAAAGAACACGATATTGAACCACGGGATGATCGTGATGTTCGGATCGTCGATGCGTTTGATCGAAATCGCGTTAGGGAACACGGTAAAGAAACGGTTCCGCCAGCCGTAGTGCGTGATGCTCACCCACTTTGGCGCTTCGGCGGTCGAGGTGTTCTCTTGGGCCTCGCCCTGTAGGTCGCGACTGTCGAATTTGAAATAGGGCGGCCAGATCCAGCCCGTATCTTCGTTGCGGTAGATCATTACGTCATTGGCTTCAGCGCCACGGATGAGGCCGAACAGATAGGTTGGGCGACGCATCACGCTGATGAATTGCACGTCGCGGGTCGCGCCCTCGACGTTGCCGCTGTCAGCCTGCGCAAAGAAAATGCGGTTCACAGAGCTAAAGTCCTGACGGATCACTTCGGTGCCTGTGATGCGGGCGATGTCGTGTTGGGGCAGGACGTAATGCAGGAACATGCCCGCAAACAAGATCACGATGACCCGAACGCCAGTTTTCAATTTTTGCATCTCAGCCTCAATTCGTCAGATATAAAATCGCCGTCACCAAAACGACGGGCACAATATAGACCAGCACAATGAGCTTTTTGCGAAACCCGTGCTCGTATTCGACCATACCGTTTTCGATATAAGCAGTGCGGGCCTCGCTATCACCCCCTTGATGATCCTCGGCCCATTGTTTCTCTAGTTTTTCGCGCCGAACAGAGCGCGAATAGACCGAGATCATGAAATACAGCAGGGTCGTGATGACAAACCAAATCACCAGCATATAGAGAAATTTCATCTTATCGGCCTCTCATCGCCGAACATCAGGCCTTTTTCGATCAACCGATGCATCACCAGACCGCCTTTTTCCAACGCCTCACAAGGCCCATCACCGACATGAGCATCACTGGCCCCCACAACAGCGCAGATATCAGCGAAAGCTGTCCGAAATGCGCGATGGTGTCGGCGATGTTGCCAGCGAACAGTTCAGAGATCGGAAAGCCTTGGATCAGGTAGAGCACGATGAAATAGCCGATACCCACGATCCCCATCGTCAGGGTAGATACCAGTGCATTGACCATCAGCGGCTTTACCCCCTCGGGCAGAACCTTGGCCCAGAGGCGGGGGACGAACCAACCAATCGCAGCTAAGATCAGCGCAGGGATCAAAAGATCGGTCAAACTTTACCCTCCAGATAGCTGCGCTGGTCCACTTCCATCGCTTTCCCGGTTTGTCGTACGTTCACAAGAAAAGCTCTGGGTTACCCCAAATTCGATACCTGCCAGCGAAACGACCCACCCATTATCACATTTCCGACGCGTCCGTTTCAGGCTCTGTCGGTTTCTCTGCCAACTGATCCGCGAGGATCTCTGACAGCGGTCTATCGGCCATTAGGGCTTCTTCGCCGTAGATGGCATCGGGGTCGACGCGCCGCGCAGGGAGTTCTTCACCGCGGTTGAAAAACTCTTCTTCGATCCGTTCTGAATCCGCCTCGCTGCGCATGACAACGCGGGTGCCGTTCGGGACCATCTCAAAGAGGTGGATGATGTCGTGGTTGAACATCCGGATGCAGCCCGCAGAGCCAGAGTTGCCAATCGATTCCATGTCGTTGGTGCCGTGGATGCGGTAGTAGGTGTCGCGACCCCCACGATAGAGGTAGAGCGCACGCGCCCCCAACGGGCTACGCAGGCCACCGGGGATGCCACCCGCGAAATCGCCGTAAATCTCGGGCTCTGTGCGCAGCATGTTTTCCGTCGGCGTCCAGCCCGGCCATTCAACCTTGCGGTTGATCACCGTGTCACCGTTGATCGACCGACCTAGACGGCCCACGGCGATGGGGTAACGCCACGCGGTGCCGTCATCCATGACCCAGTAGAGAAACTTTGCATAACGGTCGACTTCGATGGTGCCCGGTTTTTCGTCGCCTGTGTAATAGACCAACACACGGCGGTTCGGTTCTTCGAGGAGACGCGGGGGAACGGGCGGCAAGGCATAACCATTGTCCATCAACAGCGCATAGCCGGGAACAACGGTCGGTGCAGGCGCGGGTTCGGGCACAGGTTCTTCGGTGCAGGCCGAGATAAAGACCAAAGCGGTCAGCGCCAGAAATGCGCGCAGGGCAGAGGGAATATTCAAAAGCATCTAAATCGTCCGGAATCCATTTAGGCTCTGATACCATTTCATCCGCAAAGCGCAAATTTTTCGCGGGAAAATTGCATGGTTATGATGATGTGTGACTTAAAATGCAGGGTGGGCAATAGGGAAAAGCCTGCGTATCCTGCCCGCAACAGACCAAACACGGGGTATAATATGACCGACCGTAAAGACGCGATCAAAACTGCCGCTCAGGCGATCTTCTTGTCCTCAGGCTACGCTGCGGCGACAATTGCGCAGATCGGGCGGGACAGTGTATCGACGGTTGGCTCTATCTACCATGCTTTTAAGGGCAAAGCCGCGATTGCGCGGGCGTTGCTCTTGGATGCACGGTCCACGTGGACGATTGAGGCGCAGGGCATCACGGGTAAGGATAAACCGCGCAAAGCGATCACCGCGATGATCCAATCGTTCCTGTTCTGGGGCCGCGATAACCCCGATCTGTTCCGCCTCCACGAAGAGCTTTCGGCCAGAGCGGTCAACGATCCCGACTTCGCCGACTTTGCCCAAGATTTAAGCGATGAGAGCGCAGCAGGCGCGGCGATCTACGCGAAATGGGCGTCCAAAGGCACGGTTAAGGATATGCCTTGGCCTCTCGCCTCTGCGATCATCTACGGCCCCGCGCGGGAGTTCCTCTCCGCGGGTGGTGTGCCTGATGATGAAACCGTTGAGGTTCTGTCCCATGCCGCGTGGCAAGCCGTCAAAGGCGACGCCGCGCAAAAGAAAAAATCCAAACCCTAACATCGGGCTGTCGCATGAGCTTTTGGCGTGAACTCTTCGATGTCGCAGCGCAAAGCGACCAAGACGACGATACCGTCCCCACCACGCCCGAGGGCAAAGTGCGCCTTTACGTCTTTGCGGGGCACTTCCCCGACGAAGAGGCACTGCTGTCCTACTGCTTTGATCAACCCGCTGAAGGGCTGCCCGTGCCGTTCAACCGCGATCTGGTGGGGGCCTTCGTGGATACGACCTATGTCGTCACTGGTTTTGGAGCAGGGGTCAAAGAAACGCTCGATGACTTCTTTGTCGGTGATGTCGTGGCAGAGATTCTTCTTCGGATCGGGGACGGCAATTCTGTGGTTGTCGTTTCTGAATATGCCTTTGGGGATTTCCCGTTTTCGCTCAATGACACGCCGCGTTTGTCCTATTTGGGCCATTGGTTGGTCACACGGGACTAGAGCGACGGAATTATTGGTCAATCCGGCGTGAATGGGCTGGACGACTGTGATTTGCCGTGGTTCACATATGATCAAATTTTTCGACCGGAGGACCAAATGCCCGAGACGAACCTGAAATCCCTGCTATCCAACCCCGCGCTAGTCCGCGAAGAAGCCTATCTGGCTGGTGAATGGGTCATGGCCCAATCTGGTGCGACCTTCGATGTGGTAAACCCTGCCCGTGGTGACGTGATTGCCAAGGTCGCGGATATTTCCCGCGAAGAAACCGCCAAGGTGATTGATGCAGCCTATGACGCGCAGAAATCATGGGCCGCGAAAACGGGTAAAGAACGGGCAAAGATCCTGCGCAAATGGTTCGACTTGATGATGGAGAACCAAGAAGACCTCGCCATCATCATGACTGCCGAACAGGGCAAACCACTGGCTGAGGCTCGTGGCGAGGTCGCCTATGGCGCGTCCTTTGTGGAATGGTTCGGCGAAGAGGCTAAACGTATCTACGGCGAAACCATCCCCGGTCACATGGCCGACAAACGCATCACCGTGATCAAACAGCCGATTGGCGTTGCTGCTGGTATCACACCGTGGAACTTCCCCAACGCGATGATCGCGCGCAAGGTGGCTCCTGCGCTCGCGGCGGGCTGTTCGTTCGTCATCCGTCCCGCTTCGCAAACCCCGCTGTCCGCGCTCGCCATGGCGGTTCTGGCGGAACAAGCAGGCGTGCCCAAAGGCGTGTTTAGCGTTATCCCGTCCGAGGACGCATCGGGCGTCGGCAAAGAGTTCTGCGAAAACTTCAAGGTGCGCAAACTGACCTTCACAGGCTCGACCCAAGTAGGCCGTATCCTGCTGCGTCAGGCCGCGGACAACGTGATGAAATGTTCGATGGAGCTGGGCGGAAACGCACCGTTTATCGTGTTTGACGACGCAGACATCGACGCAGCCGTTCAAGGCGCCATCGCCTGTAAATTCCGCAACAACGGTCAGACCTGCGTTTGCGCAAACCGCATCTACGTGCAGGACGGCGTCTATGACGAATTCAGCGCGAAACTCAAAGCTGCGGTCGAGGCACTGAAGGTTGGCGACGGCCTTGAGACTGGCACCGACCTTGGCCCGCTGATCGAACCGAAAGCGGTCGAAAAAGTGCGCGAACACCTCGCGGATGCGCTGGCTAAGGGCGGCAAGGTTCTTACGGGTGGTGAGGCTGGCCCGCTCGGTGGTCAGTTCTTCTTGCCCACCATCGTCTGCGATGCGACCACTGATATGAAGGTCGCGACCGAAGAAACCTTTGGCCCCTTCGCTCCGCTCTTCCGTTTCAAGGACGAGGATGACGTGATTGCCATGGCGAACGACACGATCTTTGGTCTCGCCTCCTACTTCTACGCCAACGACCTGTCCCGCGTGATCAAGGTTCAAGAGGCGCTGGAATACGGCATCGTTGGCGTGAACACAGGCATCATCTCGACCGAAGTTGCACCCTTCGGCGGCGTCAAACAATCGGGTCTTGGCCGCGAGGGCAGCCACCACGGGATCGAGGACTACCTCGAACTGAAATACATCTGCACTCAGGTGTAAGATTTAAAAAGGCGGTCCTGAACGGGCCGCCTTTTTTTTATCTAACTGGATCAAACAGCGCGTCGTCTAACGTGCAATCGCGCGACACATCCGCGCCGCAGCGTCGGAACTCTAGGTCCTTGGTCAGGCAGATGCGGACCTCTTGGATAAAGCCCGACATGCAGGTCACTGTGATCTCGTTCGCGTCCAGCCCATCGTTTTGATCCATGAACGCCTCTTCGATCAGCGAGGCAGGCAGGCTCACCTGTCGTTCCAATTTGCGGAACGCCTGCGGGATCGTCAGCGTTTCATAGGCTTCGCGGGCGAGGGCGTAGTAGTCGGTTGAATTCAGCCCTGAACAGACGCCGTGTTTGTTCCACTGATACCATGCAAGGCCCGATGTCCCCATGATGTCCGCCATGGCTTCGGTCTGGCGGCGGGTTGGGGCGGGGATCGTGGTGCGGCAGTAGTCGGGCCAGCCCGTTTCATACTGCGGCCAGAGCCCATGCAGAACCCAGCCGAAATCTTCGCTCTCATCACATTGCGGCGAGTTGCGACCGTCCCCCTCGAGGGCGCACCAGTTGGGCGACCACGACAGCGACATCACATAATAATCAAAATCTCCGGCCGTTCCGTCCGCCTGCCCAACAAGCGGAGATAGGCCCAAGGCCAGTGCCAATACTGTCTTTCGCATAATTTAGTCTTTTCTATTGCTTTTGCCCCGACTATATACAGGTTGAGTTCCCCGACAATGTGAACTGGGCCGAAAATTCCGGCTCGCCTTCGAAAGAAGGCAGCGGGGAAGATTTGCGTTAGGAGACAAACCATGTCCGACAAACCAATTATGGCGAAAGCCACCGCCGTCTGGCTGATCGACAACACCACGATCAGCTTCAAACAGATCGCCGATTTCGTCGGCATGCACGAGCTGGAAATTCAGGGCATCGCTGACGGCGATGTGGCGCCTGGTGTAAAAGGTTTCGACCCTGTGTCGAACAACCAGCTCACTGAAGACGAGATCAAAGCAGCCGAGGGCAACCCGCTTCACAAACTGAAGCTGAAGTTCAACCCAGCAGCTTCGGGCGAAGAAAAACGCCGCGGCCCGCGCTACACCCCGCTGTCGAAGCGTCAGGACCGTCCGAACTCGATCCTCTGGCTGGTGAAATTCCACCCAGAACTGTCGGACGCTCAGATTGCGAAACTCGTTGGCACCACCAAACCGACGATCCAAGCGATCCGCGAACGCACCCACTGGAACATCGCCAACATGCAGCCGATCGATCCGGTCGCACTTGGTCTGTGTAAACAATCCGAACTCGACGGTATGGTGCAAAAGGCAAACGCGAAACGCGCGGCCGAAGGCACTGCAATGACCGACGATGAGCGTCGTAAACTGGTGTCGACCGAACAGTCGCTCGACATGCCAGCAGAGCCGAAAATCCCGACTGCGATTTCTGGTCTGGAAACCTTCACCCTTGGTGACGGTGGCCTCGGCAACGATCCGCGTGATGACGAAGAAACCGACTTCTCGGATGCAGATAGCTTCTTCAACCTGCCGGGTGGCAATGACGACGAAGACGAAGACGACAAATAAGGTCGCCTGATCTGAATACAAAAAGCCCCGCAATTTGCGGGGCTTTTTTGTTGTGTCCTAGAGGCTCCGCCGCGCCCTGAGCGCCGCCGTGATCGTCCCATCGTCGAGGTAGTCCAGCTCTCCACCCACAGGCACACCTTGGGCCAGCGACGTGACCGTCACATCAGGCAATTGGTCAGCGATGTAATGCGCCGTGGTCTGCCCGTCGATCGTCGCGGAAAGCGCGAGGATCACCTCGGTCACCGCCTCGGACGTCACGCGGTCGAGGAGCTTGGGAATACGTAAATCCTCTGGACCGACCGCATCGAGCGCCGACAACGTGCCGCCCAGCACGTGATAGCGCCCCTTGAACACACCAGAGCGTTCCATCGCCCAAAGGTCCGCGACATCCTCAACGATACAAATCTCGCCATTGGCGCGGCGTTCGTCCTGACAAATCGGGCAAATATCAGCGGTGTCGATGTTCCCGCAGTTCAAACATTCCTTGGCCGATTGGCCGACCCGCGTCATCGCGTCGGCCAATGGGATCAGATGCTGTTTGCGCTTTTTGATCAGGTGCAGGACAGCACGCCGCGCCGACCGAGGCCCAAGCCCCGGTAGCTTTGACAAAAGACTGATCAGGTCTTCGATATCCTGCGGACCCTGAGCCAATTTTTAGAACGGCATCTTAAAGTCTGCGGGCAGGCCCAGACCTTGGGTGATCTTTGCCATTTCCTCTTGGGCGCGTTCGCCCGCTTTGGTCTGTGCATCTTTGACCGCTGCGAGGATCAGGTCTTCGACCATTTCCTTATCGTCAGCCGAAAAGATCGACGGATCAATATCGAGAGCTTTCAACTCGCCCTTCGCGGTTGCGGTCGCTTTGACCAGACCTGCACCCGCTTCGCCAGTGACCGTGATGTTTTTCAGGTCATCCTGCATCTGTGTCATCTTGGTCTGCATTTCTTGTGCGGTTTTCATCATCTTGGCCATGTCGCCAAGACCGCCCATTCCTTTGAACATGTTATTTCCTCTGACTAAGGATGCGCCGTGCGGCGCGGATGATTGTATAAACGGTTAGCGCTGCTGCAAAGGCCGTCGCGACATAAGGCGGGGCAAGGCAGCCCTCTCTCGTGGCGCGTGCCCAGATGCCCAAATGATCCGTTGCCCATAGGCGCTGCGACACGAACATCAGCAGGAATGACGACGCGATAATGCCAGCCATCTGCACGCCCACATGCCTGAATGCCGACCCTGCCAAGGCGATGATGATCATGATGAACAACAGCGGGTTGGTCAGCGTATAGAGCGGCTCTGACCAGATGGTCACATCAACCCCGGGCGACCAGAGCGGTCGCACTTGTTCACAAACTTCAGCAAAGGCAGGCGCGGGCAGTGCCGCTAGGATCAATCCTCTTCGAACGGGTCCCATTCATCTTCCACTTCTTGGAGGGCTTCAACCTGCGCCTCTTGGGCGAGGTCGGCAGCCGTCCGAACTTCGGTGATTTTGGCTTTCGGAAAAGCAGCGAGGACGGCCTGCACCATCGGCAATGTCGCGGCCTCGGCCTTTTTCGCGTTCTCTTCGGCAGCACGCCCTTCGGCAACCGTCGGTGCGCCACCCTCATTCACGAGGATCACCGCCCAGCGGTTCCCCGTCCACGCCTGCAACCGCGACCCGAGCCGCTGTGCCAGATCGCTAGGGGCATCATCCGCAGGTTGGAATTCGATCCGACCGGGTTGGTAACGGGCAAGACGGATGTAGTTTTCTGCCTCAACGAGCAATTTTACATCGCGGTGTGCACGGATCAGTTCCAGCACGGATTCAAATGTAGCGTAGCGTGCTAGCGCATGTTCAGCCAGTTCTGGCGCGGCCTGAGACACAGGGCCGCTCGGCCCGTTGTGGGTTGGCGTGTGCTGCGATCCATAGGCGTTTGTGGTGCCACCTGACGGGGCAGGGCGCGCACCGCCGCCACCTCCGCCACCGTTCGGACGGGGCGGGGGAGCGGTGTTCGCAATCTTGCGCAACAGCTCGTCTGGCGTCGGCAGGTCCGCCACATGGGTCATGCGGATCACGGCCATTTCAGCCGCCATCATCGCGTTCGGGGCCTGAGACACCTCATCAATCGCCTTGAGCAGCATCTGCCACATCCGCGTCATCACCCGCATCGGCAGGGTCGCGGCGGCAGCTTGACCACGAGCGCGTTCGTCAGGGGATACAGTCGGGTCTTCGGCGGCATCAGGGGTGATTTTGATCACCGATACCCAATGGGTGATCTCTGCCAAATCGCGCAGGATCGCCATCGGGTCCGCGCCATCGGAATATTGCGTCGACAGTTCGGCCAAGGCCTCTGCCGCATCACCGCGCAGGATCATGTCAAAGAGGTCGAACACACGCCCACGGTCCGCAAGGCCGAGCATCGCCCGAACCTGATCCGCCGTGGTTTCCCCCGCACCATGCGAAATCGCCTGATCCAAAAGGGAGGTCGCATCCCGTGCCGACCCTTCGGCGGCGCGGGTGATCAGCGCGAGCGCATCATCGGTGATCTCTGCGCCTTCGCTGGTGGCGATCTTGCGCAAGAGCGCGATCATCACCTCGGGTTCAATACGACGCAAGTCGAACCGCTGACAGCGGGACAGAACCGTCACTGGAACCTTGCGAATTTCCGTGGTCGCAAAGATGAATTTGACGTGGGCGGGTGGTTCCTCAAGCGTCTTCAAGAGCGCGTTGAACGCGCCCGTCGACAGCATGTGAACTTCGTCGATGATGTAGACTTTGTAGCGGGCCGAGGCCGCGCGGTAGTGGACCGAGTCGATGATTTCGCGGATGTTGGCGACGCCTGTGTTCGATGCCGCGTCCATCTCGATCACGTCAACGTGGCGACCTTCCATGATGGCGGTGCAGTGTTCGCACTGGCCGCAAGGTTCGGTCGTAGGCCCGCCCTGACCGTCAAGGCCAACACAGTTCATGCCCTTTGCGATGATCCGCGCGGTGGTCGTCTTACCCGTCCCGCGGATACCCGTCATGATAAAGGCCTGCGCGATCCGCCCTGCCTCGAACGCATTCTTGAGCGTGCGCACCATCGCGTCTTGACCGACGAGGTCGGCAAAGGTTTCGGGGCGGTATTTACGGGCAAGAACCTGATAGCCGGCTTGGGGCGTGTCGGTCATGTATTCCTCGATCTGCTAGCGCCCCCAACCTAGAGGCAGAGGGGCGCGGCGTCCAGCACGCAGGACACAACAATCGGGTTGTGATCGGGATTTCCTGAGCTACGGTGGGCACATTCGAATAAGAGCGCGATCAGATGACCGAATTTGAAACAAAATACGCAAAAGCCGTCGAGAAACTCATCGAGGCGGGCATCCCCCGCCGTGCCTACGACCCGCCCTTTAACATCATCCTGCGCCGCATGGGGCTAGAGATTCGTCCCGTCCACTTCATGACGTTTTGGCAGATCGTCACGATCCAAGGCATGACCTTTGGCGCGATGTGGGGCCTTTTGATGTGGACCTTCCTCTGGCGCTACAACGACATGCGCATCGCTGAGGCGGCTCTGGGGTCTATCTTTGCGGGCGTGCTGTTTGGAACGGTCATGGCCGTTGTTGTTAAACGCAAATCCGACAAAGCGGGGCTGCCCACATGGGGCGAACTCTAATCAATGAGGGGGGTAAGGTGAGAGGCTGGACAACGACCCAAGCGGGGCTCGTTACGGCTGCTTCCTTCCGGACCTGACCGGGTTGGCGAGGCGCTCGCCCGCGCCAACCTCTCAAGGCCTCAGATAGGCGACGATGCGGCTGGATGCAAGGGGCTAGACGGGTGCCAAAACCCGCCAAAAGGCCCCGATCTATAAGAAACCAGTTACAGATGTCGTCTAAACTATGGGAATGGTCGCGCGGCAGAGGTCGTGCAATGATCGAGAACTACGCCTGAATAGGGGACTTTTATGACGTCTTTCTTACTGCGATACGCTACGTTTTTCGGGGTCGCGATTGCCTTTTTGCTCTCGCTCTTGCTGCCGCAAAACAACATCTTCACGCCGATCGTCTCTATCATCTTGGGCATTCTGACGCTGCTGGGCCTCTTGGATGCGATCCAAACGAAACACGCGGTTTTGCGGAACTTCCCGCTGCTCGGTCGGGTGCGGTATTTCTTTGAAATGATCCGCCCTGAAATTCGTCAGTACCTGCTTGAGGGCGACGACGAAGAGGTGCCGTTTTCCCGCGATGCCCGCGCCATCGTCTACCAGCGCGCCAAAAACGTTGAGGACAAACGCCCCTTTGGCACGAAAAAGCGCGTCTATGAGAGCGGCTATCAGTGGCTCACCCACTCGATCCGTCCCGTAAAAATCGAGGATAAGGATTTCCGCGTGTCCGTCGGCGGCCCCGATTGCACGCAGCCCTATAACCTCTCGATCTACAACATCTCCGCAATGAGCTTTGGTGCGCTGTCGGCCAATGCGATCTTGGCGTTAAACAATGGCGCGCGCATGGGGGGCTTTGCCCATGACACAGGCGAAGGCGGGATCAGCCGTTACCACCGCGAAGGCGGCGGCGACCTGATCTATGAAATCGGCACGGGCTATTTCGGCTGCCGTGATGACGAAGGCCAGTTTTCCCCCGAACAATTCGCGAAAACGGCTTCCTCTGATCAGGTGAAAATGATCGAGATTAAGCTCAGCCAAGGTGCTAAACCCGGTCAGGGCGGCGTGCTGCCTGCCGCGAAAATCACCCCCGAAATCGCAGAGGCCCGCCACATTCCGATGGGCGTCGATTGCGTGTCACCGTCCAGCCATTCGGCCTTTGGCACTCCGATCGAAATGATGCGCTTCATCGCGCAACTGCGTGATCTGTCGGGCGGCAAACCTGTGGGCTTCAAGCTCTGCATCGGGCACCGCCGCGAATTTATGTGCATCGTCCGCGCCATGCTGAAAACGGGCATCACCCCCGATTTCATCGTGATCGACGGCAAAGAGGGCGGCACGGGTGCGGCCCCGCTGGAATTCGCGAACCACATGGGGATGCCCTTGGTCGAAGGTCTGACCTTTGCGCACAACACGCTCCGCGGCGTTGGCCTGCGCGACAAAATCCGTCTGGGCGCTTCTGGTAAACTAGTCCAAGCCTTTGACATCGCCCGTGCCCTCGCGCTGGGTGCGGATTGGGTGAACTCTGCTCGTGGGTTCATGTTCGCGGTCGGTTGTATTCAGGCGCAGGCCTGCCACACGAACCACTGCCCGACAGGGGTCGCAACGCAGGATAAAATGCTGCAACGCGCGCTGAACCCCGTGGACAAGGCCACCCGCGTCGCCAACTTCCACCGCAACACGCTCAAGGCGCTGGCGGATATGACCGGCGCTGCGGGCCTGTCCCATCCGGGGAAATTCCTGCCGCACCACCTGATGATGCGCGAAAAAGCGGGGGACATGGTCACAGGCCACGAGGTCTACCCCTACCTCCCCGAAGGGTTCCTCTTGCGCGAGGAAGAGGACAACCAAGGCTACCTAAAACGCTGGCGGCGGTCCTCTGCCGAGAGCTTCTATCCCTTCGACGACGGGATCTGATCTACGGAATTGGCGGGGCAGCGAAAGCGTCCCGCCATTGCGCAATAAACCGCTCCGTCGCATGGCGATCCAAGGCCACCAGCAGCGGTGGCCTCAGCGGAATAAACCGCCGCGCACTGGGCAGCAGCCCCGTTTCCGACCGATCATCGGGGAACACCAAACCCATCTGCTTCACGATCCGCTGCCCTTTGGGGGATAGGATGAAATCCAACAGCCGCGCGGCCTCGGTCGGGTGGGTGGCATTGGCGGGGATCATATAGGCGCGGGACAAAAACAGCGTGTAATCTTCGGGCAGGATCACACCCACGTTGGTGGCGGTCGCGTTCTGCACATAGGACCCCAGCACATTATACGCGATCAGGAACCGCCCCGAGGCCACATCGTCGATGATCTCAGCCGAACAACAGGTCGCCACCGCATCAGCCCGCGCAAAACCTTCGAGAAGCGCACCAAAGGTTGTCGCCTCAAGACTGTCGTTGAACGCATAGAGATACCCAAGGCCCGAGGCCTCAATATCGTAGGTCGCGATATGGCCGCGATATTTGGTCGGGTTTTGCCGCATCAGGTCGAGCAGTTCGAACCGACTATGCGGCACTTCACTGACGTCGACGAGGTCGGTGTTATAGGCCATGACCGCAGGTTCTTCGGTCAGCCCCCACAGCTCGTCCCGCCATCTGCGCGAGGGGGGTAGGGCGGTCGTGAGGTCCGACACATAACGCGCCGCACAGGCCATATTCACGAGGTCGAGCATCTGATGCACCGCTGAGGAAAACACGGCATCGGCGGGGCTGGTGTCGGTCAAACAGGCCGCTTTGCTTGCCTCATAGAGCGCGTTTGACCCCCATTGTTCGTAGTGCACCGACAGGTCGGTGTTATCCTCGGTAAAGGCCTCTAGAACGGGCGCGATGATCGCGATGTCGGTCGTGGACCGCAGGGTTAATACGGTCGGGCCGCTGCCAAAATTGGTTGTGGCTTCTTGGGCGGCGAGGGGGGAAGAGACGGCGATCAGTGCCGCTGTTAGGATCGGTTTCATGCCTGATCCTCCGCCACATGAGGCAGGACGAGAACGACCGAAAACCCATGCTGTGTCTTTTGCATTTCCACTTTCCCGTCAAAGGCTTGGGCCACCGCAGTCACAATAGATAGCCCAATCCCCGCGCTATCCTCACGCGACGATGCCGTCCGTTCAAACCGCGACCCGAGCCGCGCGAGCACCGCATCATCAGGCCCTTTGCCCGCGTCCTCGACCCAGAGGATTGCGCGATCTCCGTCTTGCTTCACGCCAATCCGCACGGGCGGCGTGCCATAGCGCAGTGCGTTCGACAAAAGGTTCTTTACCGCCTCAGAGAGCGAAAACTCATCCGCGCTCACCAGCACAGGATCGCTGCCGATGACCAGTTCAACTTCGACATTCGGCGCCAGCAATTCGTGGTCGCGACTATCCACAATGTCCAAGGCTACATCGCGCAGGTCCACCATCGCCCGTGGCACGCTGTCCGTGCGGTGAATGACCAAGGCCCGCGACAACATCTGATCCAGCAGAACCCCCAGCGACCGCGTTCGTTTCAACAACCGCGCAATCGCGACCTGCGCCCGTTCGGGGTCGCCCTCTTCGGTCACCGATTCCGCTTGGGCACGGATCGCGGCGACGGGGGTGCGCAATTGGTGCGCAGTGTCCGAGATTAGGTTCCGCATCGCGTCGATCTGCCGATCCAACCGCTGCATAAACCTGTTCATCGCATGGAGGATCACGCCCACCTCTGCGGGCACGTTCTGATCGTCCAAGGGCGTCAGGTCATAAGGGTCACGCTGCGAAAACCCGCCCGCAATCGCCTCGAGCGGACGCAAGGCCGACCGCACGATAAAGAACGCGACCAGCACCAGCGCGGCACCCGCGACCCCCACAGGGATCAGTGCGTCCAAGGTCAAATCGAACGCCATCTGGTCCCGCGCTCGTCGTGTTTGCCCGACCGTTACCCGCACCACGCCTGAAAAATCGCGTTCGGAGAAACGACGGGTCACGTCGACGAACCGCGCATCCTCTCCGTTCATCGTCCCATCATAGAGTTGCTCAGCATCCGCGCGTCCCTCGCGCAGCGGCGCCGTCTCGTGCCCCGTCAAAAGCGTCAGATCAGGGCCGCGCACGGCATATGTGATCCGATCATCGGGCGCTTGGGCCAGCAGTTCAAAGGCTGAGACGGGCAAGTCCGTCACAGGTTGCCCGTCGATGATCCGAATGGACTCTGCGATGTCGTTCGCAGCGCCGATCAGGATACGGTCATAGGCTTGGCGGGCTGCTTGTCGCCCGTTGCTCCACGCCGTCAACGTCACCAGAACGCCGCCCAAAAACAGGATCGTCAAAACGCCCGTCATTACGCGGGCCAAGAGGCTTCTGGCGCGGGGGAGGGCGAGGCTACTCATCAACGCTGATCCGATAGCCAACCCCGCGCTGGGTCGCGATGGTGATCGGGCTGCCCGCGAATTTCTTGCGCAGCCGTGCGATGTATAGCTCGATCGCGTTCAGCCCCACATCGGCATCCGAAAAGGTAAACAGCCCGTCATAAAGCCGCTCTTTGCTCAGCGGTTGACCGGGGCTGCGCATCAATAGACCGAGCAGAGCAGCCTCGCGGCGGGTTAAATCCAACCGATCCCCATGAAGCGTCGCCGTCATCTGCGCGGGCGAATACTGTAGCGGACCCAACGCAACGGTATCGCTTTTCTGCTCGGACTCGCGGCGGAACAAGGCCCGCAATCGTGCCTCTAGCTCGCGCTGATCAAAGGGTTTCACCAGATAGTCATCCGCGCCAAGGTCCAGCGCCCCAACGCGGTCGTCCACCGAAAACAGTGCGGTCAGCATCAGGACAGGCGTCCGATCCCCGCCAGACCGCATTTTGCGCAACAGTTCGGTGCCAGACCCGTCGGGCAAGTTGATGTCGAGGATGATCGCGTCATAGCTCTGAACGGCCAGAAAATCTTCGGCCCCTTCGACGCTAGCGGCGTGATCGCAGGCCATCCCAGACCGCGACAGGCTGGTGACAACCGCCTCGGCCAAATCGGTGGCATCTTCGACCATCAAAACGCGCATCGCCGTGATTCCCTTTGGTAAGGCCCTGATTTGCCGCGAAAATCCCAGTGACAGGTTCGTGACAGGTTTATCGGATACTGATCTTGCTTAACCCGCGATGAGGATGCTGCAAAGGGCGGTATGGGACGCGGGTCGAATTCCAAAGCAGGGGGCTAAGCCCGCTGTTTGACACACCAAGGAGGAAACCATGACATTCAAAGCGACTCGTATTGCGATCATCGCAACCCTGCTGGGCGCAAGCGCACTGACCGCATCTGCCGAAGGCTATACCCCTGAAAACCCAGAGTGCATCGCACCTGCGAACCCTGGTGGTGGCTGGGACTTCACCTGCCGTCAGGTAGGTAAATCGCTTCAGGATCAGGGTCTGATCGGCTCGACCATGCAGGTTGTGAACCTCGCTGGTGGCGGTGGCGGCGTTGCCTTCGCAGAAGTTGTGAACAAGCGCGGCGATGACAACGACCTGATCGTTGCAGCATCCTCGGCAACGGCAACTCGTCTGGCTCAGGGCGCATATCCGGGCAACACCATGGATCAAGTCCGTTGGCTGGCATCGGTCGGCGCTGACTACGGCGTGATCGCAGTTGCTGCTGACAGCGAAATCGACAACCTGACCGAACTGCTCGACATGGTTAAAAACGACCCGACCTCGATCTCGGTCGCTGGTGGTTCGGCTGTTGGTGGTTGGGACCACCTGAAGGTTCTGATCGCTGCAAACGCTTACGGCATCGACGATGTTCGTTCGGTTAAATACATCGCGTTCGATGGCGGCGGCGAAGCTGTAACCCAGCTGCTCGCTGGTTCGGTTCAAGCCTTCACTGGCGACATCTCCGAAGCCAAAGGTTTCGTAGACTCGGGCGACATCCGCGTTGTGGCTGTTCTGTCTCCTGAACGTCTGGGCGGTGATTTTGCTGAATTCCCGACCGCACGTGAGCAGGGTGTAGACGCAATCGGCGCGAACTGGCGCGGGTTCTACGCACCGGGCAACATGTCGGACGAAGCCTACGACGCTTGGGTTGCTCAGATCGCAACGCTCTACGCTTCCGACGAGTGGAAACAGATCATGGCTGACAACGGCCTTGCTCCGCTCGACCTGCAAGGCGCTGAGTTCGAAGCCTTTGTTGCCAACTCCGTTGCTCAGATCGAACAGATCTCGCGCGAAATCGGCATCATCCAGTAATTAGGTCACAGACCTTTTTATGATCGGACGCCGCGGGGTTCTGCGGCGTCCACATTACACCATCCGCCCCAAAATGGAGATCCCAATGAGCGATCGTATTTTTGGCGTCGTCGGAATTCTTTTGTCCATCGGTTTTGCTTTTTCTGCATTCGCGATCCAAGAAAGTTTCCTATCCGACGCTGTTGGTCCCAAAGCTTTTCCTCTGATCATCGCAACGATCCTCGGTCTGTCGAGCGCGGTCATCGCGTTCCGTCCCGATCCTGAACCCGCATGGCCTGCCTTGGGCCGTCTGGTCGAAGTTGGCGCTTCTGTTGTCGTCATGCTCCTCTATGCACAACTGCTGCCAGAGCTGGGCTTTGTCATCGCGACCGCATTTGCAGCGGCCTATCTGTCGTGGCGTCTGGGGGCTTCGGTCCTCGGTTCGATCCTGACGGGTGTCGGCACCTCTGTGGGTATTTACGCGGTGTTTCACCTCATTCTCGGCCTGTCGCTCGCGCGCGGTCCCTTCGGTTTCTAAGAGGGCAGCATGGAACTTCTCGCAAACCTCGGCGATGGTTTTGCCATCGCACTGACATGGCAGAACATCGGCCTCGCGCTGTTGGGCTGCTTCTTGGGCACCGTGATGGGTGCGCTGCCGGGCCTCGGGCCGTCGAACGGCGTGGCGATCCTCATCCCGCTGGCCTTCACTCTTGGACTTGGCGCGACACCTTCGCTGATCCTTTTGACCTCGGTCTATTACGGCGCGATGTATGGTGGCCGTATTTCGTCGATCCTTCTCAACATTCCGGGTGATGAACCCGCGATGATGACCTGTCTCGACGGCTATCCGATGGCGAAAAAGGGCATGGCGGGCGAAGCTCTCTCGCTCTCTGGTATCGCATCCTTTGTTGGCGCTTTCCTCGCCACTTGGGGTCTGATCCTCCTCGCGCCGCAGCTGGTGAAAATCGCGCTCCTGTTCGGACCTGCCGAATACTTTGCGCTCTTCGCCTTGGCCTTTATGACGCTTGGGGGCGTTTCCTCCACGAACCAAGCGAAATCGGCCTTTGCTGCGGCGCTTGGCCTTGGGCTGGCGATGATCGGTGTGGATACGCAAACGGGCGTCCCGCGCTTCACCTTTGGCGAAGTGCACCTCTACGACGGTCTCGACTTCCTCGTGGCGATTGTGGGCCTCTTTGCTCTGTCCGAAGTGTTCATCTTCCTTGAAACCCGCCACGGCGAAGCCAGCGGTTCGGGCCGCAAGCTGGAAATCGGTCGTCTGACACCGCCTTGGGCTATGATCAAACAATGCACGCCGACGATGCTGCGGACCTCGTTCCTTGGCTTCCTCGCGGGTGTTCTGCCAGGTGCGGGTGCATCGCTGGGTTCGTTCATCAGCTATTCGATGGAAAAGCGTCTGGTCGACAAAGAAGGCACCTTTGGCACGGGTGATCCGCGTGGTGTTGCAGCACCTGAGGCTGGCAACAACGCCGCCGCTGGTGGTGCGCTGGTGCCGATGCTGGCGCTGGGCGTTCCGGGGTCGGGCACAACGGCGGTTCTCTTGGCCGTGCTTCTGTCGCTCAACATCACACCGGGTCCGCTGTTGTTCACCCAGAACCCTGACGTGGTTTGGGGCCTGATCGCAGCACTCTTCATCGCGAACTTTATGCTCTTGGCGATGAACATCCCGATGGTGGGCCTCTTCACACGGCTCTTGCTGATCCCGCCACGTATCCTGATGCCGATCGTTGCAATGGTTAGCTTTGTCGGGATCTACGGGATTTCGGGTTCGACCTTTGACCTCATGGTGATGATTGCCTTTGGCGTCATGGGCTGGATCCTACGTAAATTCGACGTGCCGCTTGTGCCGATCATCCTCGGAACGCTCCTTGGCAACGCGATGGAGAACAACCTCCGCCGCGCGATCACCATCGACAACGGCGACTGGTTCACCCTGATCGACAGCCCACTTGCGCTGTTCCTCTGGGCCATTGCGATCATCGGCTTCATCCTGCCTCTGATCATCGGTGCTAAAGTGAAAAAGGGTATGCACGCACGCCGTGACGAAGAAGGCGCGATCAGCGACTGATCCCGCCCTCCCTGAATGAACCAAAGGCCGGTGTCATCACGACGCCGGCCTTTTTCGTTTTAGGGGGTAGAACGCCCCGCGCTGCGTGCGATCAGCAGATCGTCGGGCACCGTGATGTCGGGCACAGGCCGCGCTGCGATCTCTGCGGCTTCATCAGGGGCAATCCCCAACATCCGCAAAATCGCTGCCGCATAGGACGGCAGGTCGACCGTTTCCCCTGCCAACAACCGCCGCAAAATAGCGAGGCCTGTTGTCTCTAAGATGTCCGCCGCCGTTTGTTCGGACATTGCGCAGAACCGCCCCGTCTCAATCCCCATGCGGATGATCGGCGGGGTGGTTTCGCGCATCATGCTGCCTTGACCCAACCCACGGGTGCCGAGTTTCGCGGTGAAATCCAAATAGAGCGGATATTCCATTGCGATCCGAATAAACCAATTCAGCCCGTAGGACAGAGCCACGGCGGGGTCAGTCTCTTTGCTGGCGGTAGATGATACGACCGAGATGATCTCTTCGGCGAGGTTGAACTTCGCCTCTTCCAACAGCTCGTCGATAGAGCGGAAGTAGTTATAGAAACTGCCCCGCGAAACGCCCGCCTCGTGGATGATGTGGTCGATCAACGTGGCCTCTGGCCCGCGTTCAGCAAAGACCAGCGTCGCGGCCTCGATCAGCCGTTTGCGCATCTGCACCCGCCGCTTTTTCGCGACGAGTGTTCGATGGTCAATGCAGCGTTTCAGCGGGCTCATGCGGCCTCCTTGGGGGCTTTGACGCCAAAGACAGCACAATAAAGCGCGGGTGCAAAGAGCAGTGTGATCAACGTCCCCGCAATAATCCCGCCCATCATCGCATAGGCCATCGGCCCCCAGAAAATCTGGTGCGAGATCGGGATCAGCGCCAGCGATGCCGCCGCCGCAGTCAAGAGGATCGGACGCGCACGGCTATCTGACGCCTCATACACCGCATCCCAGCGGGATTTGCCCTCGGCCCGCAGGTCTTCGATCGCTTGAACCAGAATGATCGAGTTGCGGATCAAAATCCCGACCAAGGCCAAAACGCCCAAGATCGCGACAAAGCCCAATGGTGCGCCCGAACTTAGCAGCGCAGCGACAACACCGATCAGACCCAGCGGAGCGACTGCCAGAACCACGAACATCAGTCGGAAGCTCTGCACCTGCACCATCACGAGGAACAAGAAGATGATCAGCATCAACGGCACAACAGCCGCAATCGGGGCCTGACTTTCCGCGCTCGATTCCACGGGGCCGCCAACCTCGACCTTGTAGCCGTTCGGCAAATCAGCGCGGAAAGCGTCGATCTGATCGGCGAGGTCGTTGACGATGGTTGCGGGCTGGTCATCGGTATTGATCGCAGCAACGACCGTGATCGTCGGCACGCGGCCCTCTTGTTTGATGACGGGGGCCTCGGTCGTCCAATCCAGACGCGCAATCGACGCCAGCGGAATGAGCGTCCCGCCCGCCGTCGTCACCTGAAGGTTTTCCAACGCCCGCAGGGTGGTGCGGTCCTCTTCGGCACCACGGGCCACCACGTCGATCAGCGCGGTATCATCGCGCAATTGGGTGATTGTCGTGCCCTCGTAAAGGCTCGACAACACGCCCGCGACATCGGATTGGGTCAGGCCCAATTGACGCAAACGGGTCTGATCCAGATCGACGCGAACCACGCGGGTCGGTTCGTTCCAATCAAGGCTGATCGCCCGCAGACGGTCATCGGTGGACAGGAGCGCCGCCAGTTTGCGGGCCTCATCACGTAGTACAGCGTAATCCTCGCCAGAGACGCGATATTGCACGGGTTTGCCCACTGGCGGCCCGAGCGCGATAGAGGTCGGGAAGAATTCGACGCCCACGCGGGCATCGGAATAGGCGTTCACCGCAGCGATCAGGCTATCGCGCTCTGCAATGCCTTTGGTCTGAATGATGATCTGTCCGGTCGACGGGGCGGACGGCGGGCTGTTCAACGTCAGAACAAAGCGCGGCGCACCTTCGCCCACATAGGCGGTCCAGTAGTCCACGCCCTCTTGATCGGCGAGCCATGCCTCGAACGCAGCAACCTCGCGGTTGGTCGCATCAAAGCTCACGTTTTGGCGCATGGTCACATCCACAACCACTTCAGGACGGTCGCCCGTGGGGAAGAACTGCTGTTCGACGAACTGCATCCCCATGACCGAAATCACGAAAATCCCGATGGTCGTGGTCAGTGTCACCCACTTGAACCGCATCGCTTGAACGAGGATTGCGCGGAAGGATTTGCGCAAACGGCCAGCCTCAGTTTTGTGGTGCTTCAACTGTTTCGGCAGGAACGCTACGCCCAACACGGGCGCAAAGAGCACCGCGACCACCCAGCTCAGGAGGAGCGAGATCGCGATCACCCAGAAGAGCGAGTTGGTAAATTCACCCGCGCTCGACCCGTTTAGGCCAATCGGGATAAAGCCCGCCGTGGTGATCAACGTGCCCGTCAGCATCGGAAACGCGATAGAGGTCCACGCATAAGACGCGGCCTTGCTCAGGCTTTCGCCCAGTTCGAGCCGCGAAATCATGGTTTCAATCGCGATCATCGCGTCATCGACCAAAAGGCCGAGCGCGATAATCAACGCGCCTAGCGAAATCCGCTGAAGCGTGATCCCCATCGCGTCCAAGATGACAAAGGTCATGGCAAGAACGAGAGGGATCGCCAACGTCACCACCAGACCCGCCCGAATACCGAGCGAGATAAAGCTCACGGCGAGGACGATCACAACCGCCTCGATCAGGGCTTTGACAAAGTGACCGACGGATTCCTCAACAACCTTGGGCTGGTCGGCTACCAGATTAACCTCGATCCCGATGGGCAGACGGGTTTGCACCTCTGCCATGAGGGCCTTTAGCTCTTCACCAAAATTCAGAATGTTCTGGCCTTCGCGCATCCCGATGATCAGGCCAATCGCGTCCTGCCCGTTGTAGCGGAACAGTTTCGACGGCGGATCGTCGTAGCCCGCAGTGACGGTCGCAACATCGGCCAAGGTAAAGAACGTATCGCCCGACCGCAGCGGCGCATTGGCAAGCTCGTCAGCGGTGTTGAACTGACCAGAGACGCGGATTTTGATGCGCTCTTGGGGCGTGTGAATGGTGCCTGAGGGCACGATTTTGTTTTGAGTTGCCAGCGTGTTCAGCACGGTCTGCGCATCGAGGCCCAGAGCGGCAAGGCGGGAGTGCGAAAACTCGATAAAGATCGCCTGATCGCGGGTGCCAATCAGATCGACACGTCCCGCAGCATCCAAAAGCTGCACCTCGTCCGCGATATCCTCGACATAGGCTTTCACGTCCTCAGGCGCGAACCCGTCCCAAGTAAAGGCATAGACGTTGCCGAACACATCGCCAAAGCTGTCGTTAAAGTGGAAGCCCTGAAATTCCGCAGGGAAATCGCCGCGAATGTCGGACATCATCGCGCGAACACGGGTCCACGACTGGTCAATATCGCGACCGCGCACCGTATCGAGAAGGTCCACATAGACAATCGCACGGCCCGCGTAGGTGACGGATCGAGTGCTATCGAGGCTGTCCAACTCTTCGAGCTTGCGTTCGATGCGGTCGGTGACCTGGGTCAGGGTTTCTTCGGCGGTGGCACCGGGCATAACGCCCGTGATGACCATCGTGCGGATGGTAAAGGATGGGTCCTCTTCGCGGCCCATCGAATTGTAGGACACCAGACCAGCGACCAGTGACATGATCATCAGGAACCAGACAAAGGATTTATGGCGGAGCGCCCAATCAGAGAGGTTAAAGCTTTTCATTCGATGTGGTCTCCGACGATCTGGCCTTCGGTCAGGGCATGAACGCCACGGGTGATAATTTCGTCGCCAATGCGGACGCCTTGGGTGATCACGGTGCGATCTCCTAGCTCGGCGCCCTGCGTGACGGGGGTAAAGTGAACGCTGCGGTCGGGCGAGGTGACGGCCCAAACGCCAAAGGTGCCGTCACGGTCCAAAATCGCATTGGTCGGCAGCGTGACAAAGGGCGCGTTGTCGCCAATAGGCGCCGCCGTGACCAAGGCCCCGATGCGGTAATCCTCGGGCGGATCGATCAGCGTTAGGCGCAGGCGGCGGGTGTCCAGACGGCCCTCGGCCACTGGATCAACCAAACGCAGTTGCGCGGTGACAGGGGCGATGCCGCTGGTGTGGTGCTGGATGTCGAACATCGCGTCATCAGGCAGCAGGTCGAGGATCGCGGTCGGCATGTCGATCACGGCCTCAAGGCCCGACAGATCTGACAGCGTCAGAATCGCGGCCCCTGCGTTGACGGTCGATCCGACCTCGACCTTGCGGGCCAAGACGATGCCGTCATAGGGCGCGGTCAACTGGCCGTATTGTGCGGCCTCGGTCGCTTGGCGCAGGGTGGCATTCGCGTTTTCCAACTGTGCGATGGCCGCGTCATTATTGGCGCTGATCGCTTCGAGCTGGGCATCGGAATAGACGCCACGCGCGGCGAGTTCGGTCGCACGGTCAAACTGGCTCTGCGCGAGGTCGGCGGCGGCACGGGCGGAGTCCACGCCAGCGGTTGCGGCGAGGAAATCCTGTTGAAGCGTGATCTGGTCAAGTTCGGCCAGAACCGCCCCTTTTACCACGCGGTCCCCCACATCGACCGAAAGGGTCGCCAAACGACCGCCCACGCGGAACGCGAGGTCGGTTTCGGTGCGCGGCTCAATCAGGCCCGTAAAGGCGCGGTGGCTGGCAATATCGGCGCTGACGATTTCGGTCACGACGGGGCGTGGGGTGGCGTCTTGGGCCAGAACGGGTGTCGCGGCAAAGAGTGCGAGGATCAGGGCAAAACGGGTCATTGTTGCGCCTCCGTGTAAACTTCGCGGCCCGCATAGAGGACTTGCGAGCCTGCGCCGACGATCTGTTCGCCTGCTGTGATGCCACCCGAGATGGCGATCTCTGCCTCACGGTAGCTGGCGATGGTGATAGCGCGTGGGCTGACGGTCATGGTGGCGGGGTCAACGACCCAAACTGCGGGGCCGTTCGCGGTGACGAACAGCGCGTCCGCGGGGAGGGTGATGACGGGGTCGCTATCCAAGGTCACACGCGCCTCGACCAATCCGCCCAAGGGCAGGTCGGTGTCATTTGGCAAGTGCGCCGTCATTTCAACGGTGCCTGCAACGCTCACCACGGGGGAAACTTCGGCCACGAATGCGATGATCGTCTCGCCGCCATCAATCGGCGTGATCGCAACGGGGAGGCCGATGACAGAGTTTAGGTTGCCTATGTCGGGCACGTAGAATTTCGCATCGAGCCGTCCATCGGTCGCCAGTTCGAGGATTGATGCCCCAGCGCCAACGATTTCGCCCGGCTCGGCGTTGCGTTCGGTGACGATCACATCCTCAATCGCGTGGAGCGTGGTGTCATTGAGCCCTTGCTGCGCCTTGTCCAGCTGGGTTTGCGCCTGCCGATAGGACGACTGCGCGCTGAGGAAGGATTGCACGGCCTCGTCCAGATCGGCTTGGGTTGCGGTGCCGCGGGACAGGGACGCCTCTACGCGGTCCCGCGATTGTTCCGCCTGTTTGAGGCGCGCCGCGACGGCCTCTAGCGTCGCTTGTGCCGCATCGCGTTGCGCCTGCGCGGTGGTGGCGTCGAGGCGGGCGATCTCTGCGCCTGCGGCCACATGGTCACCCACGTCCGCGAAAATATCGGTGATCAAACCGCCCGACCGAAAGGACGCGGGGTAGCTGTTTTGCGCCTCAACGATCCCGACCAGCGTGTAGTCGCGCGTAGGGGAGGATTGTTCAGCGGTGACAATTTCGACCAGCAAGGGCGGCTCTGCCAAAGCAGGGCAAGCGAGTGCTGTCAGAAACAGGAGGGGGGAAAGAAATCGCATGTGATCCGACTCGGAATTCAAGTTAATTGACAGAAATGTCAAAATGACACTGATGTCAAATTCAAATTTTGACGGGGCCAAAGTCTGGGCGACAGAGGCCGTTCGAGTCGATCATGCCAAAGAAAGTTTACGACCGTGCTAATGCACCGTGACGGTCGTTCGAGGGGGAATATCAGGGGGTGGTTAGTGGAATGTTAGTTCTACTTTTCCAACTTCACGAACGAAAAAGGGCGGGGAAAACCCCGCCCTTCTATCACTATTTCAATCTGGATTAGCCGATGATGGCGTTCAGCGTTGCCGAGGGGCGCATCACCGCTGCGACCTTGGCTAAGTCTGCATGGTAGTAACCACCCAGATCAACTGGCTTGCCTTCGCCGGCTTTCAGTTCCGCGAGGATCGCTGCTTCGCCGTCGGCCAGCGCCTTAGCGATCGGTGCGAAATGCGCTGCAAGGTCGGCATCGTCCGACTGTGCCGCCATCGCGTCAGCCCAGTAACGTGCGAACCAGTAGTGCGACGAACGGTTGTCAGCTTGACCAACTTTACGCTCTGGCGAGTTGTTGTTCTCGAGAACCTTCTGGGTCGCATCCTCAATCGCAGCACCGATGACGCCAGCCTTAGCCATGCCTTTGTCGGCGAGGAACTTGAACGATTCACCCAGCGCACAGAATTCGCCGAGGCTGTCCCAACGCAGGTGGTTTTCTTCCATCAGCTGCTGAACGTGTTTCGGAGCCGAACCACCTGCGCCCGTTTCGAACAGGCCGCCGCCCTGCATCAAGGATACGATCGACAGCATCTTAGCCGAAGTGCCCAGTTCGAGGATCGGGAAGAGGTCGGTCAGATAGTCGCGCAGAACGTTGCCGGTGATGGTGACAACGTCGTTGCCTTTGCGCATTTCCACGAGGGTAAAGCGGGTGGCTTCACGCGGTGCCATGATCGGAATGTCGATGCCAGCTTCTTTGAGGGCAGGCACAACGTATTTGATCAGTTCAGCATCGTGTGCGCGGTTCGCATCGAGCCAGAACGCAGCCAGACCAGTTGCCTTGGTGCGGCGGATCGCGAGTTGGATCCAGTCCATGATCGGTGCTTTTTTCGCGGTTGCCGAACGCCAGATGTCGCCTTTTTCAACAGCGTGCTCAGAGATCACGTCGCCGTTGTCGAGAACGATACGCACGGTGCCCTTAGCCGCGATTTCAAAGGTGGTCGGGTGCGAACCGTATTCTTCGGCTTTTTGCGCCATCAGGCCAACGTTGGACACAGCGCCACAGGTGGTGACGTCCAGTTTGCCAGTCTCTTTGAAGTAGTTGATGGTCTCGTCGTAAACGCCTGCATAGGAGTTGTCCGGAATGCAGCATTTGGTGTCAGCCGCTTTGCCGTCAGGACCCCAGCCGATGCCGCCAGCGCGGATCACAGCCGGCATGGACGCGTCGATGATCACGTCGGACGGCACGTGCAGGTTGGTGATGCCTTTGTCGCTGTCGACCATGTACATTGCAGGACGCGCAGCGAGGGTCGCCTTGAGGTCAGCTTGCAGCTCTGCATCGCCAGCGATCAGTTTTTCCAGATCGCCGATGCCGCCGTTCGGGTTCCAGCCCAGAGCGTCCAGTTTCGCGCCGTGCTTCGCGATGAAATCTTCGAGGTAGACCGAAACGAAGTGACCAAAGATGATCGGGTCAGAGACCTTCATCATGGTAGCTTTCAGGTGGACCGAGAACAGAACGCCCGGTTCCATGCTGTCGATCTCTGCCTTTACGAAGTCACGCAGCGCAGATGCCGACATAAAGGTGGCGTCGACGATTTCGCCCTCTTGATACTTCAGGCCCGATTTCAGAACGGTCTCGGTGCCGTCTTCTGCGGTGTGAACGATTTTCGCGCCGCCAGCTTGGGCTGCGGTGATCGTGGTCGAGGTTTCATTGGCAAAGAAATCATTGCCCGGCATCGACGCAACGCAGGTTTTCGAGGTCGATTTCCATTCGCCCATCGAATGCGGATTGGCCTTTGCGTATTCTTTAACAGCCTTCGCCGAGCGACGGTCAGAGTTACCTTCGCGCAGAACAGGGTTCACAGCAGAGCCCTTGATCGCGTCGTAACGTGCCTGAATTTGCTTTTCTTCGTCCGACTGCGGATCGGTCGGGTAGGCTGGGATCGCGTAGCCTTGGCCCTGAAGTTCTTTGATCGCGGCAACGAGCTGCGGAACCGATGCGGACACGTTCGGCAGTTTGATGACGTTTGCTTCGGGTGTTTTTACCAGTTCGCCAAGCTCTGCAAGGTCGTCATTGACGCGCTGCTCTTCGGTTAGGAACTCAGGGAATGCCGACAGGATACGGGCCGCGACCGAGATATTGCGGGTTTCAACGGTGATGCCGGCAGCGCCAGCAAACGACCGAATGATCGGCAAGAGCGATGCGCTCGCCAGTTCGGGGGCTTCGTCTACGGTGGTGTAAATAATGTCGGGGGTGTTGGCCATGGGTCGCTTCTCCGCTGTTGTCGCTGGCGCGTAGGGCAAAAATACAAAGGCGCAGAACGCCCGTGCGATTGCGTTCCGCTTAATAAACAAAGGCACTCAAGTCAATGTGTGCCATTGTATACCGAGCGATTTTTGGCGGGCGTATTGTCGCGCTTAGGGCAGGGGCGCGGTTTGCCACAACTGAATACGCAACCCGCCATGCGACACGGGTTTGTTTTCGGGCAGGAATTTCAGCCCCGTTGTGTGGGCGAGGGCGGGTTCCGAGGTGATGATCCCGACGCGCCAGCCGCTGAACCGTTCCAGCAGCGTTTTGCCCAAGGCCCCATAGACCGCATAAAGCAGTTTTTTATTGCCGATGCGGGCGCCGTAGGGCGGGTTCACGATCACGATGCCCTTTGGCCCGTCGGGGCAGGGCAGGTCACTGACCGCATGATTGGCAAAGGTGACCATATCGGCCACGCCCGCGCGTTCGGCGTTCTCCTTGGCGCCTTTGACGGCACCAGCATCGCGGTCGGACCCGTAGAAGGTCAGCGCAGGCCGTTCCGTCGGCGTCGTCGCGCGCATCGCATCCCACGCCGCAGCGTCAAAATTAGACAGCAGTTCAAAGGCAAAGCTGCGGTCACGCCCAGGGATCAGACCCGCCGCGACTTGCGCCGCCTCAATCACAAAGGTGCCAGAGCCGCACATCGGGTCCACGACGGGTTCCGACCCGTCATAGCCCATTTGCCGCAGGAACAGCGCCGCGAGGTTTTCGCGCATCGGTGCCTTACCGACAAAGGACTTGTGGCCGCGTTTGTGCAAGCTTTCGCCCGAGGTATCGATGCTGATCGTGCAGAGGTCGTCTTCGATCCGAACCTTAACGGTGATCGGGGCATCCTCGGCCAGCGTCGCGCCAAAGTCCTCAGTCAGGGCGGATTCGATCCGTTGGCGGGCGGCCTTGTCGTGATAAATCTTGGACTTGCGGCAGGTGACTTCGACCTTCAGCGGGACATCCTTGCGCAGCACATCGCCCCAAGGGAATTTCCGCGCCCGTTTGTCGAGCTGGGCAAGGTGCATCACCCGAAACGACCCAATCCTCACCAGAACCCGCGCGGCCCCACGCAGCTGCAGGTTGGCGCGCCAGACATCCGCCCATGTTCCGCGAAAACTCACCCCGCCCATGCTGGTGACGGGATCGGCAAAGCCCGCGGCTATCGCTTCTTCAGCGAGGACTGTTTCGAGGCCAGGAGCAACAGAAAGGAAGATGTCTAAATCGGTCATGCGGCGTCTTTATCGGTAAAACCACCGCCGCGCGAGGGGCAAGCGTATTGCGCGAGCGTTGCCGATGGTTAATGCGGGCTGCAATTGCGCGGACGACGTGGGACAGGGAAACGCGGACCGTGATCATCGTCACGTCCATAATGGTTCCCGCGATTGTTCGATCGGCCCCGATCATCATCCCAATCCCGACCATAGGATCGCATAATTTCGCGAACAGGCGTCACAACCTTTTGGCGATTCGACTGCTGCAACATGGCACTCACGAGATACCCGCGGTTCGATTGGCTGGAAAAGCTCTTTGCCTGCGCACCAGAGGCGAAAAATAAGGCGATAATTGCACTGATCATAACTAAACGCATTTCACACTCCTGAACACTAAGCTGACCCTGTTGTCGCACAAATCGTGGATTTTCTCAAACCACTGAGTGACAAAAAGTCCTTAAAAATAAAATAAAATTTGATGGTTTTAGGGCTGTTGGAAATCATCGCCCGCGTTAACCAAATATACGGTCTTTGCTTGATATTTTTCTGTCTGTGATTCCTTCTATGGTTGTTTTGTGTCGCGCGCCCCGCTGTTGGAAAGATGTTCAGTGCTAAGAGTTTTGTTGATCGCTATTTCGGTCGGAATGATCGCGGTGACCTTGCCGATGATCCGGTCAGAGCATGCTGGCCTCTTTACCTATTTCCGCGATTTTGCGGATTTAGAGGAGGCCACGCGGGATGGCGCCCTTCCGCCCGCGCTGTCGCGGTTCGTGCAGGTCGGGCAGATGTGGTCCTGTGACGGGTTGAATTCGACCGCCGCGCTTGAGGCCGAACCGCAGGATAGAGCCCGAGTCGCGCAAGCATGTTTGGCGCGGGCCGAGGCGATTTTGGATAGCGTCCCGACTATGTCTGCGGCGCATCAGGCGCGGGCGGCGGCCTTATACGCGTTGGGCGAAACCGAAGAGGCAGTTTATGCCAAAGCATTGTCACAGATCACCGGTCCGAATGAGGGTGGATTGGCGCTGCGACGGCTGGGCTTGGCCTACCAGCTGTCAGCAGAGAGACCGTTTAACCAAGGCGATGAGGCGGACGCGATTCTGATCCTCGGCTCTGCGGGGTACCGCGATTATTTGGTCGATTACTTTCTGTACTACACAGTTCAGCGCGATTGGTTGGTCTCTGTTCTGCAAGAAAAATCGGGAAATGCTGATTTTCTACAATCGCTTAGGGATCGGTTGGCCGAAGAAGCGGTGCAGGGATGATGGGGGCTGGTCGTGTTCACCTTTGAAGATGTTGGCGCGGTGCGGTCCCATAGCACAGCTCGCGGAGCGTGGATGGCAAAGGTCTACGGCCCGCTGTTGATCGTCCTCGTCCTCTTGTCTGCGGTTGCCGCGGGCGGGGATCGACCGCTTGTGTGGCTCTTGATGACGCTGAGTTTGGCTGTCCTCGGGCTGGTCTTTGGGGCGGTTCAGGTCATTTGCGACCGTTGCCGCGCCGATCCTGTCGAGGGGCAGATGGCGATTATAATGCCCGTCGTGGCCGCAATGGGCTTTGCTGTTCTGCAAATGTTGCCGCTGCGGTTTGATCCGACAGGGACTTTGCCGCCCGACCTCTGGCCCGATTTTCTGACGATCAACCGCACGGCTACGGTTCTCGCGTTGGTGCGGATGTCGGGGTATCTGCTAATGTTCTGGCTCTTGATCAGCATAGTCGATAGCGCCGCGCGTGTGACCCAGATGGCGACATTTTTATTCTGGGGGCTCTTTGCGCATGCGGTTTGGGGGCTTTTGGCGTTGTCGTTCTTTGGCGATATCCACTTTTGGGGCGACAAACTGGACTACGTAGAGTCGGCCACGGGAACATTCATTAACCGAAATTCCTTTGCAACGTTCCTCGGAATGGGGGTGTCGTTGGGCGTTGCGCTGACCTTCAGGCGCGCCTTCTCGCCGTCGATCCGCATGCCCGCTGGCCCCACGGCGTGGTCGCGGCATAAACTAAATGTTGTGGCGTTGACGACGGCGACGATCGTGATTTTAGCTACGGTGTTTGCCACGCAATCGCGGTTGGGGACCATGGCGACCGTCTTGGGTGCCGCAGTCTCTTTTGGCCTCATGATGTCCAAGGCTAAACGGGTGCCGTGGGGCCAGATCAGGCGAACCGTAGTCTTAGGTGGTGTTACCGTATCGGCGATCCTTTTGTTTATGGGGCAAGGGGTTCTGGATCGCTCGATACTCACCGTTGCGGGTAGTATTGATCGATTTGAGCTATATCGCGAAGTGATCGGGATGATCGCCCACCGCCCCCTGATGGGTTTTGGGTTGGACGGCTTTCCTGATGCGTTCGAGCTTTACCATGAGTCTGCGCTGGACCCGTCTTTAGTCTGGGACCGGACGCACAATACCTATCTGGCCCTTTGGGTTGAATTGGGCATGATCGCGGGGAGCCTTCCGATGCTCGCTGTTGCTATTGCGGTCGTTAAAGCGTGGCGAAACATAATGCGCAGATCGGACGGGTACGCGACCTCAGCGGCCGCAATCGGTGCCACAGTGACGGTCGCGGTTCATGCGTTAGGGGACTTTAGCCTCGAGGTCGCGGGGAACGTTTACCTCTTTGTCGCTCTGATAGCGCTGGGCGTGGCGCGGTTCCGCAGGGCGGGGGGCGGATGATTGGGTGTTGGCGCAAATCACTACGGCGGATGCTGCATCTGCCGACGATGCCTGTCGCGATCTATGCGGTGGGCGATATTCACGGGCGGTTCGATCTATATCAACGGTTGGAGCAGCAGATCATAGAGGACGCCGCGACGATTGACGGGCCAAAGCTGCTGATCTTGCTCGGTGATATTGTGGACCGCTCGGCAGGGGTGTCGGGGCTCATCGACCACCTTCTTGCGCCTGATCCCGCGGGGATCCAGCGCGTTACACTCTGTGGAAACCATGATGATATGATGTGCCGATTTCTGGATGATCCGGCGGGCCATCGGGCGTGGTTAGACTGTGGCGGTGCTGAGACCTTGGCCTCTTATGGGCTGCATCTGGGTGAAGCGAGGACCTCGACTAAGACGTTGAAACATCAGCTGACCACCTCAATCCCGCTCGATCATCGTGACTTTCTCATGGGCTTGCCGCTGTCGCTGACCGTTGGCGACTATGTCTTTGCCCACGCGTCTTTTGACCTCGATAAACCTGACGCGCGGCAGGACGCGCAGACCCTCATGTGGGGCAATCCCGCTCTGGCTGATCGGGCAAAGTCGAAGCGCATTTTGATCCACGGTCATGTGATTGAGGACGAACCCAGTATCCGCCCAAACCGCATTTCGATTGATACGGGCGCGTATAAAACGGGCATTTTGACGGCTGTTCGGCTTTTGGCGGGGGAACGCGGCCCTGCCTTCCTCTCAACCAAACCCGAATAAACCAAATTTAAAACAATTTGGGCCAAAACCTGTTCTGACGCCCCAACTGCCGAGTTTTCAGAATGACGACGCCCCCGCGAGAGACGATTGATATCAAGGACCTACTGTCGATCCTGCAGCGTCAGGCGCGGCTGATCGGGGTCACGATCTTTGTCTTTTTGAGCCTCGCGTTTCTCTTTCTGGCCCGTGCTGTGCCGCTCTACACCGCGACGGCCTTGATCGAAGTCGACCCCGCGGGGCGCAGTCTGCTCGATCCACAGGACACACAGCGGGCGGCGGCGACGATGGCGGATGCGCGGCTGGAAAGCGAGGTTGAGAAATTGCGCTCTAGTAGCCTCGCGCTCGATACCATCCGCGACACCGAACTATACCTGACCGAAGAATTCGGCGTATCGCTAAGCCTGACGGACCGCGCGAAACAGGCGATTGGGCTTGAACTGCCAGAGCCGCCGACGGGGCTGCAGGTGGTGCAGGCGACCTTGGGGCGGTTTAACGATGCGATGTCGGTGCGCCGTCGGGGGCTGACCTACCTTGTCGCTGTGTCATTCACCTCGGAAATTCCGACCCGCGCGGCTGAGGTCGCGAACGCCCACGCTCAGACTTACATCCGCAGGCAGCTTGATGCGAAAGTGCAGGACGCATTGGCGGGGCGCGATATTTTGCGGGCGCAGCTCGATCTGGCGCAGGCGCAATTGGCGGCGACCGATGGGGCGTTTTCGGACTATGTTAACCACAACCTTGATCGGTTGATGGCCGAGTCTGGATCGATAGTCGTCGAGAACCTGCGCGATCAGATGACTGCCGCCGCGGCCACGCGGGTCGAACTGCTGCAATCGCAAACACGTGCACGTGCCGCGTTGGAGGCATCAGATTTTGACACCCTCGCCAATGAAATCGGTGACGCGACCCTCGTTGCGTTGACCGAACAACGCAGCGTTCTGGCCCGTCAAATTGCGGGCAAGGCTGAAGGAACGGCAGAGGCCATCGACCTCGCTGCAGGGCTTGCCGATCTAGAGGCGCGGATCGCGACAGAGGGTGCGCGTGCTGTGTCGCAACTCGACGCGAGTGTGACGGGGTATGAGACAGCCGAATCCGATCTGCGGGCGCAACTTCAGACCGAATTGCTCTCCAGCCCGCTCAGCCCGCAAACGCTGACCGAAGTCTATAGTCTGCAACAAGAGGCGCAGATCGCGCAGCGCCAATACGACACGATGCTCTTGCGACTGCGCGAAATTGAAACGCAGGCGTTGGTGCAGATTGCGGATAGCCGTGTCGTGTCCGAAGCCCTGCCGCCGCGCCAACCGTCCTACCCGAACAAGAATCTGATCCTCGCCCTCGCGCTGTTTGTGGGGATTAGCGCCGGGATCACACTGGCCTTTGCCTATGAATATTTTGTCGGCGGCGTCACCTCGGCCATTCAGTTGGGTAATCTGCTGCCTGCCCGCGTCGGCGCTGTGATTCCGCGTGAGGCGCTGCCTGCCGATCAAAAAACGGTCGCGGATAAAGTCGTGAATGAGCCGATGTCGTTGATCGCGGAGTCATTCCGTCGCCTGCGCGCTGCTGTCGATCGCGCTTGCCCTGATGATCCGGGGAAGGGGAAGGTGATCATGGTGTGCTCCTCCGTTCCCGCCGAGGGCAAGTCGACCACCGCGTTGGCCCTTGCGCGGACCTATGCGGCGGCGGGCAAAAAGACGCTGTTGATCGACGCCGATCTGCGAAACCCGAGCCAGCACAGCTTTATTGGCTGCGAACCAAAACATGGGATCCTCGACTATCTCTTGGATGAGGTCGACGGAGATGAGGCGTTCTATGATGCCGATCCGAAGTCGTCACTGGGTGTGATGATGGGCCGTCGGAGGTCGATGGTCCCGACCGATGCACCGCTGCAATCCACCACCTTCCGCGACCTCATCGCAAATGCACGCGGGGCCTTGGACGTGATTATCATCGACACAGCGCCATTGGTCCCCGTGGTCGATGCCCGCTATATTGCACCGCTGGCCGATTGTGCGGTCCTCTGCGTCCGCCACGGCATCACCAAACAATCCGAACTGCGAACCAGTTTCGACCAATTGACCGACTCATTGCGCAGCGGTGCCGAAGTGGTCACGGTTCTCAACTGCTACGAGGGGCGCGACAAAACATACCGCTACGACGGCTATTACGGCTACGCAGGCAAATAGGTCACAGATTTCAGGGGGATACCCAGTGGAGGCGAGTAGGAGAATCGAATATTTTTACTTAATATATTGATTTTATTGAAAAATAAAAAATGATTAGTGCCATTGATCTGGGTATTTTTAGTGCCCTTCTGGGCGAGCGTGATGGCGTAGTGCCTAGCCCTTGAGCTCATGTTTATCTGTAAGTGGTATCAATCCAAGTTGTCGAAATGTCTCCACGGCTCCTCAACTCCCAAGCCTATCATAGGCTGTCTCAATCCTTTCTATGAATGTCTCTTAACGGCGGATAAACGTGATCCGCCGAGCGTTGTCGTTGGCGCGTGAGAGGCATTCATCGAGCGGATTGCTCGACAACGAAAATCAACGAAAGACGGAGAAATCCCATGAACATTATGACTACGGGCAAAGAGTGCCCTGTCACGATCCACGACTATGGCTGTGGGTATGGCAAAACGACAATGATGATCGAAGGCTTCACTGATAATGAGCGTTACCTAGTAATCGTTCCTTACATCTCAGAGGTCACTTGGACTATTGACCGTGATATGATTGTGTTCACTGAGCAGGTTGCTGATTGGGAGGGTGAGGAATGACTGCGGTTCCCAATAAAAAGAAACCGAACTCAGTTGCCAAGAAGAAGTTCGGCAAGACCTATCCAATCGTTAATAGCCCAGAGACTACGCTTAAAGATTTCTGGCTACTTCCTTTGTCAAAGGTCACAAACCGAGATGGCTCTGTGGTCTTTAAGCATGAGGCGGAGCTTGAATCTGGACACAAGCTAATTGTTGAAACAAGTGCCCAACTCAAAATCGGTCACACAAAACTATTTGATGTGCTGAT